>CAYYSS010000020.1:0-18190 GCA_964474325.1 uncultured Nitrospirota bacterium | reverse complement strand
AAAAGCTCGGCGTATCCCTGGACGAACTCCAGCGGGTTATCGACGAAAGCGGCACCGCCGTACTCCTGAGCCTGGAAGATCTGCTCCCCAAGACCGACGGCAACGACATGGATATCATGGAGTGCATTCCCGACCGCAGCAGCCCCGATCTGATCGATACGCTGGATATGGGTGAACTCAAAGGCAGGCTCGGACGCTACATCGACGAACTCCCGGAAAAAGAGCGGCTCGTACTCACAATCTACTATTACGAAGAGATGACCATGAAGGAAATAGGCCGGATCCTCGGGGTGACCGAGTCCCGGATCTGTCAAATCCACGCCCGGGCCCTCCTGAGGCTCAAGGGGAAGCTCGAGGCTGATCGGCAGGCGGAGACCGAGGGTGTCCGAACCGCGTCGACGGGCTGACCCGGACAATGCAACACGTTTCCCCCCGCGGACGTGAACTGCCCCGGGTTACTGACGGATACGGAGCCAAGGCCTCTTTGTTCGTCATTGCCGCGCAACGAAAACCGATGAAATATCCGGGCGAAAGGTAAAGTTCCGTTCCGCGCGGTCGAAAAGAATCTATCGCGGGTCCCCGGGGGCCGGCGCGTATTCCGGATGCCGGGCCGGGTTGCTCGAGATAGCGGGGCACAGATACGCGGATTTCTCCAGCGGAGGTACAGGGTATGGCTAATTTGAAAATGAAATTCCTTGTGGTTGACGACTTCTCGACCATGCGGAGGATTGTTAAAAATATTTTGAAACAGCTCGGCTATACAAATATCGACGAGGCCGAGGACGGTGTGGTGGCGTTGGCAAAGGTCCGGGACGGCGGCGTGGAGTTCGTGGTCAGCGACTGGAATATGCCTAATATGAGCGGGATCGAGTTTCTCAAAGAAGTGCGGGCCAACGCCGCGACAAAAGATCTTCCTTTCCTGATGGTGACGGCGGAAGCCGAAAAGGAGAACATCATGCAGGCCGTCGGCGCCGGGGTAAGCAACTATATCGTAAAGCCTTTCACCGCCGAGACGCTCCGGGAGAAAATCGACAAGGTCCTGGAAAAGCACGGGCTTTCCTAGGGGGGCATCGTTATGGCCAAAGAGACCCTAAACGACGTTACTAAATTCGCCCGTTCCATCTCCCTGGGGAACTTCGATGCCGAACTGGACGGCAACCGGGAGTTGAGCGGTGAACTTGGCGCCATCGCGTATTACCTCGACCGGATTCGCCGCAATCTCGCCGGTCTGGAGGTCCTCAAGGGATCGGCAGACGACGCACCGGACGTCTCGCAGGGGCTTCGGGAGATCAATAAAGGCACGGAAAACGCCACGCACCGTCTTCTTGCACTTACCGAGAACCTCCTCGAGCGGAAAGACGGCCTGGAAGCCCGGTACCGTTCTCTGCGGGAGCGCTATCCCGATCTCATGAATGAATTCCTGCGGATCAACGAGGCGGAGCGGCGCGATCTCCTGGCAATACTTGAAAATCTCTCATTTCAAGACCTTATGGGCCAGAGACTCAAGAAAGCGGCTGTTCTGATTGAAGATGTAGAAAAACGTCTGCTCGGCATCCTCGCCGCGTTTAAGATCGACGTCCCCGGTGTTGAGAGCGATGCGGCTGAGGATACCCGGCTTGACCAGGGCGTTGTCGACGACATTCTGGAAGAATTCGGTTTCTAATGAGACCATGCCCCGGCGGGACTCCGCGGACGTTTTCACGAGGCACGGCAGGTAGAGAAGGAGGTTCGGTATGGCCGACGAGATGGAAGAAATAATAAACGATTTCCTGACAGAGACCGAGGAGGTTCTCGACGACCTCGACCAGAAGTTTGTGGAACTGGAACAAAAGGGCGACGACCCGGACCTTCTCAACGAGATCTTCCGCGCGGTCCATACGATCAAGGGGGCCGCCGGTTTTCTTGGATTTCAGCAGATTGTGGATGTCTCCCACCAGAGCGAATCTCTCATGAAAAGAATCCGTGAGGGCGAACTCTCAATGACCCGGACGATTATGGATGCGCTCTTGAAGGCCGTGGATCTTCTGAAGATACTCGTGGGTCACGTGCGCGCCGGGGACAACGTGGTGGAGGATCTGAGCGGCGTACTGGCGGCCCTTGCGGAGGCCCCCGCGGCCGGCGAGACCGACGCGGTCGAACAGACGACGGAAGCCGCCGTCGAGACGGCGCCGCCCGTAACGGTCGAGGAGCCGCCTGGTGAACCGGAGCAACAGCCGGCCGGACAGAAGAAGATCGGAGAAGTTTTGGTTGAACAGGGCGTGGTCGGGAAAGATGATGTCGAGGATGCCCTTGAGGAACAAAACCGGGAGAGAAAGCTCGGAGAGATATTGGTTGAGCAGAAGGGCGTAAAGAAGGAGCACATCGATAATGCCTTGAAAGAGCAGTCTGCGTCGGGTGCTCCGGGAACCTCGGCGGGATCGGCGACCCTGCGGGTGGAGGTAGGGCGGCTCGATGCGGTAATGAACCTGGTCGGCGAAATGGTCCTTGCACGCAATCGCTTGGTGAGTCTCGGCTCGGAGTTGGAAAACAAATACCCCGACGATGGGGCGATCCAGGCGCTTCTGGAAAACGCCGCTTTCGTCAATCTGATAACAACGGACCTTCAGCTGGCGGTTATGAAAACGCGGATGCAACCGGTGCGGAAGGTCTTCAGTAAGTTTCCCCGTATCGTCAGGGACCTGAGCCGGAACCTGGGTAAGGAGGCTGAACTTATACTCTCGGGTGAAGAGACGGAGCTGGATAAATCGGTTATCGAGGAGTTGGCGGATCCGCTGGTTCATCTCATCCGAAACGCCGTTGACCACGGGCTGGAAGATCCGGACGAACGAGCCCGTGCAGGGAAATCACCGTGCGGCCGGATCGATCTCATCGCCCGGCAGGAGGGCAACCATATCATCATTGAGGTTACGGACGACGGCAAGGGCATAGACATTGAGGCCATCAAGGCCAAGGCCGTTGCCAACGGGATTGCTTCCGAACAGGAAATCCAGCGTCTTGACGAAAAACAGGTGCTGGATTTCATTTTTGCGCCGGGGTTTTCCACCGCCCGTCAGGCGACGGAGGTATCGGGCCGGGGCGTCGGCATGGACGTGGTGAAGACCAATATAAGTCGTTTGAACGGTTTCGTAGAAGTTAATTCGGAAGAGGGTGTCGGCACGCGGTTCAAAATCGTACTGCCGCTGACCTTGGCGATTATCCAGTCGCTGATGGTCGATGTGGGCGGCGAGACCTTTGCCCTGCCTTTGGCTCCGGTGGACGAGACCATCAAGATTCATCCCGACGAGATCAAGACCGTCGAAGGGCATCCCGTGGTCTTTATCCGGGAACGGGTTATCCCGGTGGTGGACCTCAGGACGGTCTTCGGTATCGAAGGAAACGGCGGCGGTATGGCCGACGGACGGGACCACTACCTGGTGGTAATATCCCTGGCCGAGCGGAAATTCTCCATTCTCGTAGACCGCCTTATCGGCAAGGAAGAAGTGGTGATCAAGAGCCTCAAGGGGCTTAATTCCGAGACTGTGGGGATTGCCGGAGCAACCATCACCGGCGACGGTCGCGTGGTGTTGATCGTGGATCTCTCCGTTCTCCTGAAAAATCTGGCTATGGTACGGGCCGCGGCCTGAGGGAGGCACGGATGCGAGGAGAACCCGTCCGTATTCTGGTTGTGGATGACTCCGCGTTCATGCGGAAGGCCATTGCCCAGATGCTTCAAAGCGATCCGGAAGTGACCGTGATCGATACGGCACGGGATGGGATCGAGGCGGTGGAAAAGACCTGCCATCTCCGGCCCGATATTGTGACCCTGGATATCGAGATGCCCAAAATGAACGGTCTCGAGGCCCTGAAGATCATCATGGAAAAGTGTCCGGTCCCGGTGCTGATGGTGAGTTCCTTAACCAATGAAGGCGCCCAGGCCACATTGGACGCCATGGACCTGGGAGCGGTGGACTTTATCCCCAAAAACCTCACGGACCTTTCGGCCAATATCATCAAGATCAAGGAACACCTGCTCGAAAAGGTCAAGCTCATCGCGCGGACACGGAAGCAGGCGCCGAAAATCCTTTCCCGCCCGCTCCCCAAACCGTCGTTGCCGTGTCGTTCTTCGTTTGCCGGGGACCGGAAGATTGCGGTCGTGGCCATAGGAACCTCCACCGGGGGGCCGAAGGCCCTCCAGGAAGTGGTCGCCCAACTTCCGGAGAATTTTCCCGTGGGAATCGTGGTGGCCCAGCATATGCCGGCGGCGTTTACCGGGCCCTTCGCCGAGCGCCTCAACGGGCTGAGCGCGGTCGAGGTACGGGAAGCCTGCGACGGTGACGTGGTAAGGCCCGGTCTGGTACTGATCGCCCGGGGGGGCAGACACATGAGGGTACACAGGCGCGGCGCACTCGAGACCAGGGTGGTTATCGACGAACAACCGCGGGAGGCTTTGTACAAACCCTCGGTCAATGAACTATTCGGGTCGGTGGCCGAGTTCTATCCCGGCAGGGCCCTCGGGGTGATACTTACGGGTATGGGCGATGACGGGCTCGACGGGGTCCGTGCCATCAAAAAGACCGGGGGTAAAGCATTTGCCCAGGACGAGACGTCCTGCGTGGTCTATGGCATGCCGCGGGCCGTGGTCGAATACGGGCTCGCGGATAAGGTCCTGCCCCTGTCTAACGTGGCCGGGGAGATCGTCAATGCGGTTTAGTCCGGATAATGCGCAATGGGGTTTATCCCGAGGGTTCGATGAGACGGGCGGCCAATCGGTGCGGGCACGGTCGGTGCCGGCCCTTGATTACGATTACGGAGGCGGAACATGGAATATCAATTGGTGACATTCCGGCTTGCGGAAGAAGAATTCGGCGTTGATATACTCAAAGTACAGGAGATCAACCGTATGGTGGATATTACGCCGGTACCGAGAATGCCGCCGTACGTGGAGGGTGTTATTAACCTGCGGGGAAAGGTTATTCCCGTGATCAACCTCCGGCGGCGTTTCGGTATGCCGGAGAAAGAGCACGACACAGGGACCCGGGTTGTGGTGGTGGACCTGGAAGGCGTTACCTTCGGCCTCCTGGTCGATTCGGTCTCCGAGGTCCTGCGGATGAGTTCGGACACGGTTGAGCCGCCGCCGCCGGTTATGGACGGGGGGATGGATTCGGAATATATCAGCGCCGTGGGCAGGCTCGGCAATCGGCTCGTCGCGCTTCTCGAGCTGGATAAAGTATTCGATCTGGATACGGCTCTGGGCCTTGCCTGACGACGGGCCGCGGGTTCCGAAACAGGATCGGAAGCAGCCGGCTCCGCGTTGCACCGGTCGCGACCGCAGGCGGGCAGAAAAAACGTACGCCCCGGGCTTTCAGCCCGGGGCGTTTGCCGTCCCGCTAGGGGGAAATCGCGTTTTCCGCGTGCGTTTTATTGGTGGACGGTAAGGGATTTGAACCCTCGACCCCCACGTTGCGAACGTGGTGCTCTCCCAGCTGAGCTAACCGCCCATGATTGACTCTCTGGCAAGACCTTGCATTATACTCACCGTTAGACGACTTTCGCAAGTTACCCGACCTTGAATGTGACCTGGAGGAGTGCAACGTGAGAACCTTGGAAATAGAGCAGAGGGCCGACGGGACCTGGGCCGCCCGGGCCGAAGACCTGCCGGGATTCGTAGGGTACGGAAAAACCCGGGACGAAGCTATCCAGCGGGTGACGGATGCCCTCAAGCTCTATGACCCGTGCCGGTGTGAACGCTGACGCCGCATACCCGGAAGTTGGGGGAAAAATGGTCCACGAACAGCCACGGCTGGGCACGGATGGGGGAAAGTCGAAGGAGATAGTAGCCACGAATGTACACGAATAGCCACGAAGGATAGAGGAAATACGGAAAGGCGTTTTTTTGCCACGGATGGGCGCGGATGGGGGGGGAGGGGCAGAGCGTCAAAGAATAAAAAGGAAATCCCGCCGAAGGCGCACGAACTTCCGGCTTCTGACTTCCCGAATCGGGTCTCCTGACCCATGTAGGGTCGATCCGACTGATTTCCGTCCCCTGACGCGGCTCGTCCGCGTTGGGAAGACTGTGAGAAACCCGGGTTAACCGGCCCGGGGGGCGGAAGATCAGTGCTTATCCGGGGATTTATACGGGTTAAGCAGGATCCAGGAGGTTATCCGGTAGCGATTGGTTTCCCGATCGCGGGCACTGATTATAATCCTGTTCAGATACCGTTCGGTCACTATGGGGTCCGTGAACGCGACGACGCCCGTGTTTCGATCGACGTCCGGCGTCAGCCTGCCCTTTTCGGAAAGGAAAAGGTTCACTTCCCCGGTACCCCAGACGTCCAGCCCCGGCAAAACGATTCTGATTCCGTCGAGTCTGTCCCCGGTCCATCCCGGCTTCGGGGAAATCAGGTCGGCGGAAAGCGGAAGCCGGGACAGTTTCGTCTTCAGTTCACTCACCGGGACGTCACCTCCCGTCAGGACCAGGCGGGGTATGGGTTTTCCCCTTCCCCCTCCCGGCGCCGCCACCCCCGGGTCCTGGGAAAACAAGCGGCGGAATCCCATTTCCCCGAGCAGTGTCCCGAGTTCGGGCGTCCACTCGCCATAGGGGTAGGCGTACCAGTCGCTGGGTACCCCGTGGGCGGCGAGAAGACCCCGGGCGTGCGCGACGTCGCTCCGGATGCGGGCCAGGTGCCCCACGGTCGTTTCGCCGGCACGCCGTCTGCCGCCGTGAAGGTGGCTGTGGCCATGGTTGGCAAACGTGACGTTCCGGTCCCTGAGGTTCTCGATCTCCTGCCAGGTCATGAGGTCCCGGTACCCCTGTTCTATGCCCGCGGTCGAAAGGAACACGACGACGGGGATCTTGAACCGGGAAAAGATGGGAAAGCCGGTTCGGACAAACGAAGTGTAGCCGTCGTCGACCGTGACCAATACGTCCCGTGGGCCGGGTTGGTCGAGGCCTTCCATTATGCGATCGAATTGTTCTTTTGTAAGACAGCGATAATCGTTGTCCCGTAAATACCGCATATGCGCCGTCAGGGATTCGGCAGAGACGTTCGTGGATGGATATCGGTCGTCGCCGAAGCGGTGATATAAAAGAACCGACACGTGGGGCGGGGCGGCCGCGGCGGGTAACTGCCCGCTCAACAGCAGGAACAATACAACGGCGGGAAAGAGAATCGAGAAACGCGGGCCGTCAGGCGTGTCCCGGCAAGACACCGTCGTCACGTAGCAAAATCCATCCGGTCGAGATAGGCAAGGTCGTTGTGACGGATAATTTTTATGATGTCCCGTACATAGGCATCGCGTCGGCTCGAATAAAGGGCCAGGCCCTGGGCCAGGGCCTCCGGGTCCAGGGGCGCGTCCGCGTTTTCCAGGCGGGCACGGATCTGCCGCATGGAACGGTAGGCCCTGTGGGTATTCAGGTTCAGCATATAGCGTTCAACCGCCTCCGCCAGGTCTGAAAAACGCGCGATGGTATACGTCTCACCCGGAGGACGTTCACGGGGGACGATGCCCGAGCCGCCGCCGAACTGCCACTGACCGAAGATATTGTTGCCCTCATGGACAAAACGGGAGGTTCCCCACCCGGACTCCATCGCGGCCTGGGCGAGGGCCAATGAGACGGGTACCACATTCACCCGCACAAGCAGGCGCTGGATATCTTCCGGGGAGATAATGCCGTCAGCGGTAAGCGAAGAAAGCCGGTACCGCCGGAACAGGTTCTCCAGTCGCGCGCGGTCCTCCGCTCCCCGGTTCGTGAGACCGGTTCCATCGGCGCGCAGGCGCGTGAGAAATTCCCTGTCTCTCCGTATGCGGTTATTTTGATAAAGCACGTGGGGCAGAAGTGCGCGGACGAAGAGCGCTTTCTTCTGCGATGTATCGAGAAGCGCCATGTCACGGGGGAGGCTGTCGGGGGCAAGGGGTGCAACCCCGCATCCGGGATCAAGGATATCAGCCCACCGGCCCGCGGAGCCAGAGCCGAGCTGTTCTACGAGATCCGCCGCACTCTTCGGCGTGAAAAGTTTGAGGCCGGGGATGTTCCTGCGGTGCGACGGCGCCGGAATGTGGGGCGGGAGGTTCAGCACCGCGTAGACCTCGCCGAGAAGGGCGACGACCACGATGGCGGTCCATACCCGACTGCTGGGGATCCGGCATATGCGGACAAATCTAGCCAGCATTTCTCATAGTCTTTCTCCCGCGGAACCGGAAAGCACCAAGGCTCCTGCGTTGCGCTTGGTTCGGGTGCTCAACGTACCGTCAAGTACGTATCCGCGCCCGAACCGGCGCGCGCCTTGTATCAACGGCGCCTTCCGGCCCCTCGCTACGAACCACCGTGAGAAATACTGGCCAGACGTCATAGGTGTAGATTCTCTTCTGTGAAATAAATTCCCTTCGAAGCATTGTTCCTCGATGTGCCGGCCCTTGCATTCCTTATCGACGAGCCAGGAGAATACTTCAGTCTTCGCGGCGGGCCGCCCGGTCCCGAGCGACCATTTTTTTGTACGCTACCCCGCTTCCGCCGAAGATGTCAAGGGCGCTCCCGACCGTTATGTCTATGCGGCCCCCGCCGATCCGCTCAACCGCATCCACATCGTCCATGTTCCGCACACCCCCGGCGTAGGTCGTGGGAAGAGGTGAAAACCGGGCAAGACGCTCAATCAGCGGCTCCTCGATCCCCATGCGCCTGCCCTCCACATCAACGCCGTGCACGAGGAATTCTCCGGCGTACCGGGCGAGCCTGCTCAAATTCTCCTCGGTGATCTCAAAGGACGTGAACCGCTGCCAGCGGTCGGTTACCACGTAATAGGTATCACCTTTTCGTCGGCAGCTCAGGTCAAGGACCAGGCGGTCCGGCCCCACGGCGTCGGTCAGCCGGTCGAGCCGGGACTGATCGATCCGGCCTTCGGTGAATACGTAGGAGGTGACGATAACCGCCTGGGCCCCCCGTTCGATCCACCGGGGTGCGTTTTCCGCCCGGATACCGCCCCCGACCTGGAGGCCGCCCGGGAAGGCCGCCAGGGCCTCTTGTGCGGCGGATTCGTTTCCCGGCCCGAGCATGATGACGTGTCCGCCTTCAAGCCCGTCGTCCCGGTAGAGGGCGGCGAAATAGCCCGCCGGCCGGTCCGATTCGAAATTGGTGCTGAGGGACGCGGGATCGTCGTCCCGCAGGGTGCCGCCGACGATCTGTTTAACCCGTCCCCCGTGCAGGTCGATACATGGACGAAACCGCACTGATTACGGCCGTTTACCGGACGGTCACGGCCACGTCTACGGTATCGTGGTCCAGTCCGCCCCTGCCGTCCGTCACGATCACTTCGAACGTATAGACGGCGTCCACATCCTCTCGTGGGGTAAACCCGGCCCGGACCCCGTCGCTATTGTCGATAACCACGGACGGACCGCCGATCTGCCGCCAGAGATAGCCGAGTTCGTCGCCGTCCAGATCGATCGACAGCGAGGCGTCGAGGACCACCGCCGATTCTTCTTCTTCGATCCCGAACGTGGTACAGAACCCCGGAAAGTCCTGGCAGATAAAGACCAGGGGGTTCTGGTTTAACGCAAGCGTCTGGTCCGCCCCGGCGTTCGCCACCGGTGGCGTGTTCGTACCGCCGACCACGATCGTCACGTCCGCGTGCCCTTCGGTGCCCTTGTCGTCCGTTGCCGTCAGTACCACCCGATAGACGCCGGTCTCGGTGAACGTGTGACTGATCGACGAGCCCGAACCGCTCTGTCCGTCGCCGAAATTCCACGCAAAAGACTCTATCGTCCCGTCGGGATCGTGGGCCCTGCCGGTAAACTCCACCGAAAGCGGCGCATCTCCGGAGACACGGGACGTATCGATGGAGACCACCGGCGCAAGATTCACGTCGGAGACGAGAAGCTTCGTCCGCGTAAGGACTTCATAGTTGACCGCGGGAACGTAGAGAGGGGTCACACCGCCCACCGCGGAGGGCCGGCGCCACCGGCCCCAGCTCAGCCCCGCCAGGATCCTGCCTTCCGTATCGTCGAGGAGCCGGGCGGTATTTAACTCGCCCCGTAAAAAGACCGTCCAGTCGTCCCGGAACCGATGCCCCAGTTCCACATGGCCCGTGACGTTGGCCGCGTCGGTATTGACGTATCCCAGCGATGCGTCGACGAGCACCGACTCCGACAGGAGAAACGTTACGGCCGTGCCATAGGTGTTCGCCACCCGGAGGTAGGTCTCGGTTGTTTCCAGATCCGAGCCGATGAAGCGCTGATCCACGTTAATCACGTCTTCCCGCTGGAGGGGATGGGTGGCGAACAGGGAAAACGTCGCCCGGGCCGACCGGTAGGCCACGGTTGCCGAGACCTGGCTCACGGTGCCCGCCGATTCCGTATCCTCGATGTCGGCGACCAGACCCTGTACGAACAATCCCACCTGCCACCGGTTCATGGCGCCCACGACGCCGAGATCGAACCGATACTCGTCCCGGTCTTCGGCCAGGAGTCCCGAGAGGCCGGCCTGAACGGCCAGGTCGTCACGGAGAGGCCAGAAAATCCCCCCTTCGATCCGACCGGTCAGGTGTCCGTTCGTATCGCTGCCGAGAGAGCCGGTAATGCGTCCCTGTACGGCCTCGGGGAGAATCCTGAAACGCGTGGCGTCGGGCACCGGGGCCGCGACCGGTACGCCGCCCGGCCCAGGGGTCGGTTCCCGGTCCAAGCCGGATTTCAGATCGTCGAGTCCCTTTTCAATAGCGGACAGGCGGTCGAGAACGCCCTGGTGGTCAGTGTCCGTATCTCCGGTCGTACGGGCCGGCTGTTTCTCCGCCGGCAGGGTGACGTCCGGGCCGATGACCAGCACGGGCTCGTCTTCAAAGGGTTTGATGAATTTATTGTCCCGGTAGTAATAGTCGGGCCGCCCGTCGACGATGCGATAGATGTCGAATACCACCCGCCGGTTCAGCCAGCGGCCCTCGTATGTTTCGTTGGGGGCAAGGGGACGGTGTTCCCCATAATGCTCGACGGTGATTCGTTCCCGGGCAACACCCAGCCCCACGAGGGCGTCGCGGACGGCCTGGGCCCGGTGTTCCGAAAGGGTGTCGTTGTACGCACCCGGGCCCTTCCAGTCCGCATGGCCTTTAATGGTTATCAGGAGGTCGGGACGCGCGTTCAGGAGTTCCGAGAGTGCTGCCGTGGCCGGCTGTGCGTCTACGATATCGGCGGAGTCGAATGCGAAGTTTACGTCTTCCAGGTCATGGCGACCGCCCGCGTCCGCCAAACCGCCCATCATGAGCAGGCCGGCGAAAACGATCAGAGAAAGTCGTGTGCCCAGGTCCTTCATAGTTTCCCCCCTGTCTGTGCGTCCTTGTGCCGATGACGATGTAGAATAAAACAAACCGGTTGTGAAGTCTGCGTGCTGGGGAGATTTTACCCCGGGATGCACGATATTTCAACATAAAACGCCTGCCGCCGGTCCCGTCGAAGGCGGACGGCCGTCGGGGCCCGACCAGGCCGGAAAGAGGGAGGTAAACCGATGGCGTCGGCATTGATCAGCCCGCCGGAAGGCTTTTTCGGAGACCATGTGGTCGGCGGTTTCGCCCGTCGGGACATACCGGCCGATCCCCGGTCGGCCGCCGAACTGCTCGGTCTCCCCGGGGACCGGGTGGTATTTCCCCGGCAGGCCCACACGGCGCGGGTTCTGTGGATTGACCGGGCGGCTCCCGGCGAAACGCCGGTCGAGCCCGCCGATGCGGTCGTGACCCCCCTCCGGTCGTTCGGCGTCGGTATAATTACCGCTGACTGTGTTCCTGTTCTGGTGTCCGATAGAAAAAACGGCATCATCGGCGCGGTTCATGCCGGCTGGCGGGGAACGGCGGCAAAAATACTGCATACGGTCATCCGTGAAATGGCCGCTCGCGCAGGGACGGACAGCGCATCCGTTGCGGTTGCCGTCGGCCCGGCCATCGGTCCGTGTTGTTACCGGGTGGGCCCGGAGGTCCGGGCGGCGCTCGACGGTCCGGAAGGGGCGGGGGCGGGATATGTCGATCTTCAGGCCATAAACGCCGAACAGGCACGGGAGGCGGGTGTTCCGGCGGAGTCCATATGGACGGCGGGTTTCTGTACCCGATGCAGTCCGGATCTGTTCCACTCGTATCGGCGGGACGGTGCTGCCGCAGGTAGACAGATGTCGGTTATTGCGCACCGCTTGTAACCGGGGAAATTCGAATCCTGATACAATAGTCCTGTTTCGGCTCGAGTGCGGCCGACGGTTCCGGTTGGAGTGCTTTCCGGGCGGCACCGGTGCCGATTTTACTGATATTCCAGGGGGATAGAAACGAATGCTTGTCCGCGATATTATGACGAAAGACGTAATTACCGTGACCCTCGAGACTTCGCTCGATCGACTGGCGGACCTTTTCGTGAAGCACCGCATAAGCGGTGTTCCCGTGGTCGACGCCGACGGAGGCCTCATCGGCATCGTCACGGAGAACGACCTCATCCGCAAAAACAGTCGTCTTCATATCCCCACGGTCGTCCGTATCTTCGATGCCCTCATTTACCTTGAACCGAGCCGCAAGTTCGAAGAAGAGGTCCGAAAGATGACCGCCGCAACCGTGGAAGAGATCGCCACCCGCGATGTGGTTACCGTGTCGGCGGATACCGCGGTTGAAGAGGTAGCGACCATTATGACGGAGCGGGGTGTTCACGTGATTCCCGTTCTCGACGATGGCGCCCTTGTGGGGATTGTGGGAAAGATCGACCTGATCCGGTCCATGAGCGGAGATGCACGGTGACCCGAACCGTCGTCATCCGGACAGCGACCGAGATGCGCGCCCTCGGGCGGAGTCTGGGCGAAGGCGCGTCCCGGGGCACCGTCATTGCTCTCTATGGCCAACTGGGGGCGGGAAAAACCACGCTCACCCAGGGCATAGCCGCCGGGGTGGGCGTCAATCCCCGGGACGTAACCTCCGCGAGTTTCATCCTGTGCGCTGAACATACCAGGGGGCGTCTGCCGCTGTATCATGTGGATCTGTATCGCCTGGATACGGAGTCCGTGTACCTGTCCGGGCTGGAGGAATACTTCGGCTCCGACGGACTGACGGTTGTTGAATGGGCCGATCGGGGCGAAGAACTCCTTCCCCGACATACACTGCGGATAAACATCCGGGTCGAGGACGGCGGTCGCCGCGTGGTAAAGATCGCATCCCGGACCCGTTTCACCCTTCCCGACAGATTTCAACCTTCCGCGAAGGGCTCCCCTGTTCATGCCGGATCCCGGCGGTTGCGCCCGAGCAGTTTATGTACCGTCGTATAGGCATCGTCGTTAAGCGAAACAGCGACCGGGCCCTGGAAATAGCCCGGGACCTGTGCCGATGGCTCGGACAACGCGGATGCGAACCGGTTCCCGACAAGGAGACGGGTTCGGCGCTGGGCCTTGACGGACGGTCGCGGGACGAGGTTGCCGGGGAAGCGGATTTGGTCGTTGTCCTTGGGGGCGATGGAACGCTCCTCAGTACGGCCCGGTCCGCGGGTAAACGCCCGGTGCCGATCCTAGGTGTGAATCTTGGCGGGTTGGGGTTTATTACCGAAGTACCGCCCGATCGACTGTATCCGACACTCAACGCTGTTTTTCAGGGCCGGAACCTGGTGGAGGAACGGATCCGTTTCAACGTGGAGGTTACGCGGGACGGCGAGACCGTGGCCGCGAACATGGTTCTGAATGACGCTGTTATAAACCGGGGTGCGCTTTCCCGAATCGTGGGTATCGAAATTTCCGTCAGCGGCACGTTTCTTACGGCCTATCGGGCCGACGGTCTGATCTGTGCCACCCCCACCGGTTCGACTGCCTATAACCTCTCGGCCGGGGGGCCGATACTGTATCCCACGCTCGACGGCATGGTCTTAACCCCCATCTGTCCCCACACGCTCAGCCAGCGTCCCATCGTATTGCCGGTGCAGGGAGGCTGGACGGTCCAGCTTAAAGCGGATGGAGAGGCGTCCCTTACCCTCGACGGCCAGGTCGGCGTTGATCTTCGGCCCGGTGATCTTGTCGAGTTGAGCCGGGCGGAGTATCCCACCCGCCTCCTGATCCCCGAGGACCGGAATTATTTCGAGATCCTCCGAACCAAACTCGGCTGGGGGGGGGAATGTTGAACCGGTCCGTACGGACGCGGGACCTGGCCCGTGCCTTTCGCTTTTATCGGCGACTGGGTATTCCGGGAGTAAGCGCCGCCCCCGCCGAGCGACTGTTTCGCAACCTGACACCGGCGGCCCCCGAACGCGGCACGACAGACGTGCCCCGTGTGCGGGAGACGGTCCCGGGCGAGACGTCGCCCGCGTTTTCGGAGAAGAAGGAGCAACTCCGGGAACTCCGGCAAAACGAGATCGGCGAGTGCGTACGGTGTGTTCTCGCCCGGGGTCGGAAGAATATCGTTTTCGGCACGGGGAACCCCGGGGCGGAGCTGATGTTCGTCGGTGAGGGACCCGGTGCGGATGAGGATATGAAAGGGCTTCCGTTTGTGGGCCGCGCGGGCGAGCTTTTAACAAAGATGATCAACGCCATGGGGAAGCGGCGCGGCGAAGTCTACATAGCCAGCATCGTTAAGTGCCGCCCACCCGGAAACCGGGATCCCCGGCCGGATGAAATCGCCGTGTGTATACCGTTTCTCCACCGGCAGATCGAGGTCATCGCCCCGCGGGCCATCGTGACACTCGGCCAGGTGGCGGCCCAGGCGTTACTGGAGACGGACGCCCCCATCGGGCAGCTCCGGGGCCGGCCGCAGGAATTCCGGGGCATCTACGTCATGCCCACCTACCACCCTGCCTATCTCCTCAGGAGCCCGGGGCGGAAACGCCTTGCCTGGGAAGATCTCAAGGGGGTCATGGCCCGCCTTGGATGGGAGGTGCCGGCCGGGTAGAACCGGGTGGCCTGCCCGCCGTCTCTGCCCGAAGGAGAGCTTTTCCATGTCGTCCGCACTGACACCGCTCATGCAACAGTACTTCCGTATCAAGTCGGAACATCCGGACGCGATCCTGTTTTTCCGCATGGGGGATTTCTATGAGATGTTCGGCCCGGACGCCGAAGAGGCGGCGGGAATCCTCGGGATCGCACTCACGACTCGTGATAAAGGCAAAGACGATCCCCTTCCCATGTGCGGGGTCCCCCACCACGCCGCCGAGACGTACCTGGCAAAGCTGATCGAGGCGGGAAGAAACGTGGCGATCTGCGAACAGGTGGAAGATCCCCGGACGGCGAAAGGCATTGTCGATCGCCGTGTTGTCCGCACCGTAACACCGGGTACGTTTATGGACGACGGCGCGGTCGGGGAAAAGGAAAACCGTTATATTCTGGCACTTTGCCCCCGGGACTCGATCGTGGGAGTTGCCGTAGCCGACCTGAGTACGGGCGAGTTCGTCGTCGCGGAGACGACCCATGCGGGCGACGAGATCGATCGGTTTGATCCCGGCGAGATCATCGTTCCCGAGACCCTCGACGCAGACGGAGGCCTGCGGCAGGAACTGGCAAACCGTATTGTAACGGTTCGGCCGGCGGCCCATTTTGATTATGCCGGGGCCAGCGCTCTGCTGTGCAAACACTTCAAGACAGACGATCTTTCGGCCCTCGGGTGTGGCGGGATGCTTCTTGCCGTCTCCGCCGCGGGAGCGCTCCTTGACTACCTGCGGGAGACCCAGCAGGCCGATCTCGGCCACGTAACATCCATTCGAGCCCGCTCCCGGAGCGGGTTTCTGCAGATGGACGCGGCGACCCAGCGGAATCTGGAACTGGTCCGCAATCTCCACGACGGCCGTCGCCACGGGAGTCTCCTTGGTACCGTGGATCGGACGCTCACCCCCATGGGGGGGCGGATGTTCCGTAACTGGATCCTGGCGCCGCTTTCCGATCCCAAAGAGATATGCGAGCGGCACGATACCGTGGAGGCCCTTGTGTCGGATCCGCTCCTGCTCACCGGATTGCGGGACTACCTCCGCCCGATCCTGGATATGGAACGGCTCCTTTCACGGATCATGATGGAGCGGGCCGGTCCCCGGGACCTGGCCGCCCTCCGGGCTTCGCTTGGAACCTTACCGGAAATCCGGCGGGTCCTCCGCGAAACGAATGTTTCCGCCCTGGAGCGCCTAGCCGAACGGATCGATCCGGTGGACGACGTGAGAGAGCGGCTCGAACGTGAACTGGTTGACGAGCCCCCCCTCGGCATGGGGGACGGCGGTATCTTTCGCGAGGGGGTACGGGAAGAGCTGGACGAACTCCGGACTCTCGCCTCCAGCGGCCGGGACGTCCTGGCCTCTCTGGAACTCCGGGAACGGGAACGGACGGGGATCCCGCGGCTTAAGATCGGGTATAACCGGGTGTTCGGCTATTACCTCGAGGTTTCGAATTCGTTTAAAGACAAGGTCCCGGAGGACTATGTCCGGAAACAGACCCTGGTCAACTCCGAGCGGTACATCACCGAAGAACTCAAGGATTACGAAAACCGCATCCTGGGTGCCGACGAGAAGGCCAAAACCCTTGAAAAGGAACTCTTCCAGGAGCTCCGGGCCTGGGTCGCCGCTCAAGGCGTCCGCCTTCTGGAGACGGCACGGGCCGTGGCGGAAACCGATGTCTTTTCCGCATTGGCGGCCGTGGCCGAGGAACATCGTTTCGTCCGTCCGGTGGTCGATGACGGCTATGAGATTATTATTCGGGACGGGCGGCATCCGGTGGTGGAGGCCATGGGGGGCGACGAGCGGTTTACTCCGAACGATACGGAACTGGATTCGGACACACGGCGTCTCTGGATTATTACCGGTCCGAACATGGCGGGCAAGTCAACGTACATGCGGCAGGTGGCATTGATCACGATTCTTGCCCAGATGGGCTCCTTCGTCCCCGCAGCGGAGGCCCGCATCGGGGTGGCCGACCGGGTCTTTACGCGGATCGGCGCATCGGATCGCCTGAGCCGGGGTCTTTCCACGTTCATGGTGGAGATGATGGAGACCGCCCACATCCTCTCCCATGCTACTCCCCGCAGCCTCGTCCTGCTCGACGAGATCGGCCGGGGGACGAGTACCTTCGACGGGGTGAGTATTGCGTGGGCCGTGGCGGAACACCTCCACGATACGGTCCGGGCGCGGACCCTGTTTGCGACCCACTATCACGAACTGGCTGAGATCTCCCTGGTGAGGGACGGGGTCCGGAACGCCAATATCGCCGTGAAGGAGTGGGGCGACCGGGTGATCTTTCTCCGGAAGATCCGGGAGGGCACGGCGGACAAGTCCTACGGGATCCAGGTGGCCCGGCTCGCGGGCCTGCCCCCGGAGGTCCTCGACCGGGCCCGGGCGATCCTCGCTAACCTGGAGGAGGGGGAACTCGGCGAGACCGGGACCCCGAAGCTCGCCCGCCCCCGGCCCGGCGACCGGACCCCGGCCGACGACCGGGCCCAGCTCGACCTCTTTTCCGCACCCCGGCCCGACCCGGTGATCCGGGCGATCCTCACCCTGGACATCGACGCCCTGACCCCCCTCGAGGCCCTGAACCTCCTTCACGGCTACCGGGAGGAACTGGGAAAACGGACCGATTGAACTTCTGCTTCCAGGCATGGGCCGCATCCTCCTGTCGAGTTGACAGGCGGGCCCGGTCCTGATAGATTTACGGCCATGAAGGGACGGTAGTTTCGACCGACGGACACGTGCGGGGAAAAGTTCACATATCGGGATCGGCGCCCGCCGGTGTGCCGGCTGCCGCACAGGGCGGGGACGGCGGCGAAAACAACCCCGGTGCCCCTGTTCGTGATGAAATAAACGTTGCCGTCGTCATCCCTTGTTATAACGAGGAAGTCGCCATCGGGCGCGTTGTGAGGGATTTCCGGGCGGCACTCCCCCGGGCCGGGATCTACGTCTTCGACAACGATTCCAGCGACCGGACCGCTTCCCGGGCCCGGGAAGCCGGGGCCGACGTTCGGCAGGTAGCCCTCCGGGGAAAGGGAAACGTGGTGCGCCGCATGTTTGCGGACGTGGACGCCGATGTTTACCTCATGGCCGACGGCGATGGAACCTACGACGCCGCCAGCGCGCCGGCCCTCCACGACCGCCTTGTGAGCGGCAGCCTGGACATGGTGGTGGGGATCCGCGAACACGAAGATCCGAACGCCTACCGGAGCGGGCACCGGTTCGGGAACCGTCTTCTTACGGGGGTGATGCACCGGATATTCGGAGGGAGCTTTACGGATATGTTGTCCGGCTACCGAGCCTTCTCCCG
>CAYYSS010000019.1:0-18236 GCA_964474325.1 uncultured Nitrospirota bacterium | reverse complement strand
CGGCCCGGTAATGCGCTCGCGGAATCCTATCGCGGTCGGCAGGACGAACCCCCGGGACGACCTGAGAACGGTCCTCAGCGAAGGACGCGACCGGCTTCGCAAAGGAATTTCCGTTGTTATCTTTCCTCAACACACCCGCTCGAACCGGTTCGATCCGGCCGGATTCAACTCACTCGGGGTAAAACTGGCCGCGCGGGCCGGGGTGCCCGTCGTCCCCATTGCGCTCCGGACCGACGCCTGGTGTAACGGCAGACTTCTGAAAGATTTCGGCCCCATCGATCCGGACCGGGGAGTTCATTTTGCGTTCGGCGCTCCCCTGCAGGTAGAAGGCCGGGGCACCGAAGCCCATGAACGGGTCATCGATTTTATCGGCAAACACCTCCGTAATTGGGGGGTGCCCCCCGGCAACGAATAAGAACTCACCAGCCGTTCCGGCCGGACAAACGGGCCGACGGCATCCGTCGACCATCGACGAAACCTAACCCGCATTTCTCATACAGTCCTTCTCCTGAGGAACCGGAAAGCACCGAGGCTCCAGCGTTGCGCCTGGTTCGGGTACTCGACGTATCGTCAAGTACGTTTCCGCGCCCTGAAGGGCGGAGGGACGTGAAACGTGAAATGTTTTGCGCCTTACGTCTTACCTCTTACTTCTACCCCACTCGGCCCCAACCTGCCCCCCTCGCTCTGAACAACCATGAGAAATGCGGGCTAAGAAACCGCCGGACGCAAAAACCCCCGTCCCGGGAACCGGAACGGGGGTTTTTTGATTACGCGGTCCCGCAGTGCGGGACGCTGAAGGTGCTTACCAGCTCAGGATCAGTCCACCCTGGGTGGCCCAGGCGTTGTCCGGATCGGCTACGCCAACACCGTCGTCGGCTACGAGGTAACCGCCGTGGATCCATGCCTGGACGTTACGGGTTACCTTGTAGGTAGCCTTGGCGTCGATTTCCCAACCCACGGTATCGTCGTTGGTGGCCGGATTGTCTTCGGCAAGAGCGATGTACCAGAGGTCGCCCTTGACGCTGAGTTTGTCGGTTACGTTGGCATCGGCGCCGATACCTACGTACAGGTTGTTGGTGATACCGCGGCCGCTACCGCCGGCACCGCCCATGCGATAGTCGTCCACGAAGGTGGTGTACATGGTCGCACTCGGGAAGTTCAGGAAGGCCTGGGTGTCGGCATCGCCCTCTTCACCGGTACCGTAGGCGGCGGTTACCCGCACCTTCGCACCACCGAGATCGGCGGCCGCCTGGCCGTAAACGGCATAACCTTCGGCATCGCCACCGTCGCCGAGGGCACCGGCATCACCGAACTGGAAGTCAGCGGAAGCCTTGAACGCCACCATGCCGAACTTACCGTCAGCGTGAACTTCGACGTTGTGCAGGGAAAGGGAATCGCCGGCAGCGTCCCGGAGATCCGTGGAAGTAAGGTAGGTCCAGTTGGCGCCTACGTTCAGGTTGTCGTTGACTTTGAAGGTACCGAGAAGGACGTAGCCGTCGAGATCGTCGGTGTTGTCCCCGACACTGCCTTCATCGAACTTAACCGTAAGACCGGCAATGTGGGTCTGGCCGTTCGGGTTTACGAAAACCACGATAGCGTCGTCGCCGTAGAGGGTGTGATCGAAGAAGGTCTTGTAACCGAGGGCCAGAGGCATATGACCGGCTTTGAGGCCGGCGCCCGCGGCGATGTCGCCTTTAATCAGAACCCAGCCCTGGAGGATGCCGACGCCTTCACCGAGATGGCTGTTGTTGCTGCCCCAGGTGATGTTCTCGCCGCCGCTGCCGCTTTCGTGCTCGAGCTGGATCATGGCTTCCGCCATATCGCTCACTTTGATGTGCGAGCCGAGACGGAGACGGGTCATGTACCAGTTGGCCTGGTCGGAATTGTCATCATCGAAGTCGAAATTGTTGTTCGACCGGGCACGGAGACGGATCTGACCGCTCAGGGTGATCTGGGTGGAACCCTTCACCACGGCGGCTTGGGTCTCTGCCGGAATCTCGGCGTGGATGGCGAAGGCGCTGCCCACCATACCGAAAACGAAGAGTGCGCTTACAAGCAATGCAAATGTCTTTTTCATAAAACTATTTCAACCTCCTTCTGCAATTTCGCTGAACTTAACGTTTCAACTTTCATGTTCAAACTGATATTTCATTAATACTTCAACACCGCTGATTTGGTGCTACCCAACTATCACCTCCCTTGTCTTCGCGTATTCACAAATACAAACGTGTATCGAGAAATTGCCTTCGGTCTCCTGCGGACCGCTAAAGATCCGGCCCCCGCCGGATCTCTTATCGACAAAGACGCCCGACGGCAGGCAACCCCGGAAAACACAGGTCACCCCCCGAAAACAAGACGGGCGCTAGCTTAGAAGCAAAGATCGGGCCAAGCAAAGCTTCCTTAGAAAAAAGCGTTTTTTCCTCATATTTGGTTCAAATCCCGCGGTTCTCCGGGCGAAGAGCGGCCCTTCGGAAGCGGCTACATGTAGCGGAATCGCTCCAGTCTTGTTGCATTTTGGCAATAATCTTCATGGGCCGAAACCGTTGACCGCCATCGGACGGATTTCGGTTTTCGCGGAACCCCGCGATATGGTAAACTCCTGCATGTATTTCCCTGATTTTCAAGAGTTTTCGCGCCGGGCCGCCCGTGGAAACCTGGTTCCCGTCTATCGGGAGATCCTCGGGGACACCGAAACCCCGGTAACGGCCTACAGAAAACTCGGCGTCCAACCGTCGTTTCTGCTCGAAAGCGTCATCGGCGGTGAAAAATGGGGCAGATACTCCTTTATCGGCACCGGCGGTCGTGTGGTCCTCCGGGGGACCGGCAACGACCCCTTTCCAGAGCTCAAAGAGACCATCGAGACCTTTCGACCCGTACCCGCACCCGAACTTCCCCGCTTTTTCGGGGGGTTGGTGGGGTACTTGGGCTACGACGTGGTCCGGCACATTGAAGAACTCCCGGATATGGGGCGCCAGGGGCCGGCCATGCCGGATTATTACTTTATGCTGACCGACACCCTGCTGATCTTCGACTCGTTCTCTCAAAAAATTACGGTCATCCACAATGCACATATCGACGAACGGCCCCTGGAAGAGGTCTACACGGCGGCCTGCCGTGCCGTTGACGAGAGCATCCGCCGCCTCCAGGAACCGTCGACCGGGGCGCCGTCGGTGCTGGAAGTTGCCGAAACAGGCGCCGGCGGGGATCAATTCGAATTCCGTTCCAGCTTCCCCGAACGAGCGGATTTCGAAGATGCCGTACGCAGGTGCAAAGAGTATATCCGCGCCGGCGACATCTTCCAGGTCGTGCTTTCCCAGCGGTTCGAAACGCCGTATGGGGGGGACCCGTTCGACGTCTACCGGGCCCTTCGGGTCATTACTCCCTCTCCTTACATGTATTTTCTCGATACGGGGGAGGCCCAGATCGCCGGCTCGAGTCCGGAGATCCTGGTGCGCCTCGAAGATGGGAGGATCGAACTTAGGCCCATCGCCGGCACCCGGCCCCGGGGTGCCTCGGCCGCCGAGGACGCCGATATGGAAGCCGATCTTCTGAACGACCCCAAGGAACGGGCCGAGCACCTGATGCTCGTGGATCTCGGCAGAAACGATGTCGGAAGGGTCGCGGAGGTGGGTTCGGTGAACGTAACCGAATTCCAGACGATTGAACGCTACTCCCACGTGATGCACATGGTATCCAACGTGAAGGGAAAACTGCGTCCGAATCTTACGGCGGTCGATCTTATACAGGCCACGTTCCCGGCCGGCACGGTCTCGGGAGCCCCGAAGGTGAGGGCAATGGAGATCATCGAGGAACTGGAACCCCAACGGCGGGGTCCCTACGCGGGCGCTCTGGGATACCTGAGTTTTTCCGGCAATCTCGATATGTGCATCACGATCCGCACGATCGTGGTGAAAGACGGCGTGGCGTCTATTCAGGCCGGCGCCGGCATCGTGGCCGATTCCGATCCGGCCCGGGAGTACGACGAGACTGTGAACAAGGCCCGAGGCATGATGAAGGCCATCCGCATGGCCGGCCAGAGGGTACCATAGCCGTCGTGGAGACTGTCTCTCATACGGGGCGTCGCGGAGGTTAAGCCTGTGCTTCTCATGATCGACAATTACGACTCGTTTACGTACAACCTGGTGCAGTACCTGGGCGAACTGGGCCGGGACGTGCGGGTCTTCAGAAACGACCGGATCACCACCGACGAGATAGAACGCCTGCATCCCTCGTCGATCATCATCTCCCCGGGACCGTGTACGCCGAAGGAGGCCGGCGTTTCCGTTGAGACCATTCGGCGCTTTGCAGGCAGGATCCCTCTTCTCGGGGTATGCCTGGGGCACCAGTCGATCGGGGCGGCCTTCGGCGGCCGGATCGTCGGCGCGGACCGTCTGATGCACGGCAAAACATCCCGCATCTATCACGACGGCACGGGGGTTTTCGCGGGACTCCCGAACCCCTTCGAGGCCACCCGCTACCATTCGCTTATCGTGGAACGGGAAAGCCTGCCGGCCGAGTTGGAGATCACGGCCTGGACCAAAGAAGGGGAAATCATGGGAATCCGGCACCGGGATATGCTCGTGGAGGGGGTTCAGTTTCATCCCGAGTCGATCCTTACCACCACGGGGAAGGATCTCCTCCGGAATTTTCTCGACTGCGCGGACGCCCACCGGCCAGGTTCCCAAGGCGGACAAACCCAAGGAGGACGGCAGTGATAAAAGAAGCCATCGGCATGCTCACTCAAAACATGGATCTCTCCGTTACGGAAATGGAGGGCGTGATGCGGGAGGTCATGGAGGGCAGTGCCACCGGGGCCCAGGTCGGCGCCTTTCTTACCGCCCTCCGGATGAAAGGGGAGAGCGTTGAAGAGATCTCCGCGGCGGCGCGGGTTATGCGGGAAAAGGCGTCCCGGATCACGGCGCCGGCCGATACGGTGGATACCTGCGGTACCGGGGGCGACCTCTCCCACACGTTCAATATCTCCACAACCGCGGCCTTTGTCGTGGCCGGGGCCGGCGTCCCGGTGGCGAAACACGGCAACCGCTCGGTATCGAGCAGATCGGGCTCCGCTGATGTACTTGAGGCCCTCGGAATCCGGATCGATCTGAACCCCGACCAGGTCCAGAGGTGCCTGGACGAAACCGGCTTCGGGTTCATGTTCGCCCCGGCCTTTCATCCGGCGATGAAATACGCCATCGGCCCGCGGAAGGAGATCGGGATCCGGACGGTATTCAATATCCTGGGCCCCCTTACGAACCCCGCGGGGGCGCGCTTTCAGGTCCTCGGGGTGTTCGCCGACCACTTGACCGAAACCCTTGCCCGGGTCCTCGGCCGGCTGGGGGCCGAGCGGGCCCTGGTGGTTCACGGCCATGACGGGCTCGACGAGATCACGGTAACCGGGAAGACCCGGGTTTCGGAACTGCGGGACGGCGAGGTCAATACGTACGAATTAAATCCTGCCGATTACGGAATCACGCCGGCGAAACCCGAAGATCTTCAGGGCGGCGACGCCGAGGAAAACGCCCGGATCACCCGGGACATCCTCGAGGGGGAAAACGGTCCCCGACGTCAGATTGTCGCCCTGAACGCCGGGGCCGCGCTCGTCGCCGTGGGAAAAGCGGCTTCTTTTGCCGAAGGGTTGGCCCTCGCCGAGGAGGCCATCGATTCGGGGGCGGCCCGGGAAAAGCTCTCGGCCGTACGGCGTTTCACCAACGGGGCGGGGGCTTAGCCCGCTGTGGCGGTGAAAACACCCGATCGCGAAGATACACGCCGTACGGAAAGGACCTGAGAACGTGACGGGAACGGTGCTTGACCGGATCGTGGCTCAACGCCGGGAGGCCCTCCTTGCAACCCGCCGGGCGGTTTCTCTCGAAGAGATACGGCACAGGGCGGCCGATACGGAAACGACGCGGGATTTTTACGGCGCCCTCCGCAGACCCCCGACGGAGCCCCTCCGCCTGATCGCTGAACTCAAAAAAGCCTCTCCTTCCAAAGGGCTTATCAGGGAGGACTTCGATCCGGTGCGGATAGCCGGGATCTACCAGACCCACGGCGCAAACGCCATCTCGGTCCTCACGGAGGAGGAGCACTTTCAGGGCTCCCTTTCATTCCTCGAATCGGTACGCAAGGCGGTGAGGCTCCCGCTTTTGAGAAAAGATTTTATTGTCGACCCTTACCAGGTTTACGAAGCCCGGGCGTACGGGGCCGACGCCGTACTGCTTATTGCCGCCGTCTGCGACAATGGTCTGCTCAGGGATCTTGCGGGTCTCGCCCGGGAGCTTGATCTCGGCGTACTTGCCGAGGTCCACGACGAAGTGGAACTCGAGCGGGTCCTTGCCCAGGACCTTCCGGTCGTCGGCATAAACAATCGAAATCTTAAGACGCTGTCGATCGACCTGGCCGTATCGGAACGTCTGGCGGGTATGATCCCTGCCGACCGTATCGTGGTGACCGAGAGCGGCATCAATACAAGGGCGGATGTGGAGCGCTTCGAACACACCCGGGTGAACGCCATGCTCGTGGGCACCGCCCTGATGCAATCTTCCGATATCGGTGGTAAGATAGGGGAACTTTTGGGCCGTACCGCCCCTTGACCGACCGTTTTATCACGCAAAATAATTCTTCTACGTGGGAGGGAGTAATGAGCGAAACAAAGATCGTCCTGCCGGAAAGCGAGATTCCCAAGCAGTGGTATAACATCATGGCCGATATGCCGAACCTTCCGGCTCCACCCCTGCATCCGGGCACCGGCCAGCCCGTCGGACCTGACGATCTCAGCCCCATTTTCCCTATGGCCCTTATTCTCCAGGAGGTCTCTCAGGACCGCTGGATCGACATCCCGGAGGAAGTACTGGACATCTACCGGCTCTGGCGGCCGAGTCCGCTCTACCGGGCAAGACGCCTGGAAGCGGCCTTGGATACTCCGGCGAAGATCTATTACAAATACGAAGGGGTGAGCCCTGCGGGCTCCCATAAACCCAACACATCGGTCCCCCAGGCGTTTTACAACAAGGCCGCCGGGATAACGAGAATATCCACCGAGACCGGAGCGGGGCAATGGGGTTCTTCCATGGCCATGGCGGGACAGATGTTCGGCCTGGACGTTACCGTCTATATGGTAAAGGTAAGCTATAACCAGAAACCGTACCGCCGGGTCGCCATGGAGACCTGGGGGGCGACCTGCCACGCGAGTCCAACGAATCTTACCCAGGCGGGCCGGAAAGCGCTCGAGGCCGATCCGGACAACCCGGGAAGCCTGGGGCTTGCAATCTCCGAAGCCGTGGAAGACGCGGCGACCCACGACGACACCAACTATTCCCTCGGGTCGGTACTGAACCACGTCTGTCTGCACCAGACCGTGATCGGACTCGAAGCGAAGAAACAGTTGGAGATCGCCGGAGATTATCCCGACGTCGTGATCGGCTGTTGCGGCGGCGGGAGCAACCTGGCGGGCGTTTCGTTTCCGTTCCTCCGGGACAAGATCAACGGCAAGGACGTCCGCGTGCTGGCTGTCGAACCGGCCTCCTGCCCGACCCTTACGAAAGGCGAGTTCCGGTACGACTTCGGCGACGTGGCGGGGCTTACGCCGTTTCTCCAGATGTATACCCTGGGCCACGACTTCATGCCCCCGGGGATTCACGCCGGCGGCCTCCGCTACCACGGGGATTCCCCCCTCATCTGTCAGCTCCACCACGACGGCCTTATCGAGGCGGTCGCTTATCATCAGCTCACCTGTTTCGAGGCGGCGATCACCTTCGCCAAGGCGGAGGGCATAATTCCTGCGCCGGAGACCTCCCATGCCATACGGGGAGCCATCGACGAGGCCGTCAAGGCCAAGGAAGAAGGCAAGGAGCGGGTGATTCTGTTTAACCTGAGCGGACACGGCTACCTGGATCTGGCCGCTTACGACGACTATCTTGGCGGGAAACTCGCGGACTACGCCCTTCCCGAAGAGGAAATCAAGGCGGCCCTTGCCAAGCTTCCCGAGGTCAAAGCACCTTAGATTCTTTACCTTAACGTTGCAGAAGATTCTCGGGAAAGGGACCGGTGGGGTCAAGAAAATACGCACGGCTACTATTGGGAGTTCTATGTTCGACGTTCAAACCCAAAACCTTGAACCCGGAACCCCGAACCTTGTTTTATGCCGTGCGGCGGATTTTCTTGAGGCCGCCGGGCCCGGATTTATGCCACTGTAAGGTTTATACGTGACGCCTCCGCAATCTGCAAAGACGTTTCAGGTTCTGTTCCGGCGGTCGGCCGTTTGTTGCGGCTCCAACGCCCCGCTGGAACAACCGGCATAGAGGTTTTCATGGGGCGCTTCGGCGGCCCGTATCGTGTGGCCGGGGGAGAAGCGGTTCATGACGAAGATAAAGATCTGCGGCATCACGAACATCGACGACGCTGAAACGGCGATCGAGGCGGGCGCCGATGCCCTCGGATTCGTGTTTTACAAAAAAAGTCCGCGCTGCGTATCACCGGCGGATGCCGGAAAGATAATCTCCCGGCTCGGCCCGTTTGTTCTGAGCGTTGGTGTGTTTGTGAACGCACCTGCGGAAACCATAAACGCGGTCGTCGAGGAGGCGGGCCTTGACCGGGTGCAACTCCACGGCGACGAACCCGCTTCGCTCCTCGCCGATCTTCGGGTTCCGGCCTTCAAGGCCTTCCGTGTCCGGGGCGTCGAGACCCTGGACGAGCTTACGCGGTATAATTGTCGGGCGTTTTTGCTCGACGCATTCAGCACAGAGGAATACGGGGGCACGGGAGAGACGTTCGACTGGAACGTGGCGGCAAAGGCCGCGAAACAGGCGCGCATCGTTCTTTCCGGGGGGCTCGGCGTACATAATGTAGCAGAGGCAATCGACCGTGTCAGGCCCTACGGCGTTGACGTGAGTTCGGGTGTCGGGCGGGATGACGACAAACGGAGGAAAGACCCGGTGAAGATCCGTCGTTTCATACAGGCAGTGCGTTCTGCCGACGAAAAGAGGCCGTCGCCGTGAAACGGGGCCCTTCAGCCTCGGGACATTTCGGCCCCTACGGCGGCAGGTACGTCCCCGAGACCCTTATGCCCGCTCTGGGCGAGCTTGAAGACTCGTACCGGCGCTTCAGACGCGCAGGGGATTTCCGCCGGGAACTCAGGGGACTCCTTGCCGACTACGTAGGACGCCCGACACCCCTCTATTTCGCCCGCCGCCTCACGGAACATCTGGGCGGGGCCCGCATCTATCTCAAACGGGAAGACCTGGCCCATACGGGGGCCCACAAGATCAACAACGCCATTGCCCAGGCGCTTCTCGCGAAACGGATGGGGAAAAAGCGGATTATTGCCGAAACGGGCGCGGGGCAGCACGGCGTTGCTACGGCAACCGGGGCAGCCCTGCTGGGACTTGAGTGTGAAATCTATATGGGTTCGGACGATATACGGCGCCAGGCCCTGAACGTCTTTCGGATGCGGCTTCTCGGGGCCCGGGTCGTCGAGGTGGACGTGGGGAGTAGGACCCTGAAAGACGCCATAAGCGAGGCCCTCCGGGACTGGACTACGAACGTCCGGACGACCCATTACGTCATGGGGACGGTCTTCGGCCCCCATCCCTATCCCCTTATGGTCCGGGATTTCCAATCGGTGATCGGGCGGGAAGCGAAACGGCAGATTATGCGCGCCGAAGGGCGGCTCCCCGACCTCCTGATCGCGTGTGTGGGAGGGGGGAGCAACGCTATGGGACTCTTTCACGCCTTTATCGGCGACACCGGGGTCGCCATGGTCGGTGTCGAGGCAGGGGGCAAGGGGCTCCGTTCGGGACGGCACGCCGCCCGGTTCGCCGGAGGTTCCCTGGGGGTTCTGCAGGGCGCGAAGAGTTTCGTCCTCCAGGACCAAAACGGCAACATCCTCGGAACCCATTCGGTCTCAGCGGGGCTCGACTACGCCTCCGTAGGACCGGAACACGCATGGCTGAGGGACCAGGGAAGGGTCTCCTACACCCTTGCCACGGACAGGGAGGCCCTGGACGCCTTTGCCCTGCTGGCGAAGACGGAAGGAATTATTCCGGCCCTGGAGTCGGCCCATGCAGTGGCTGAGGCCGTAAAACGGGCTCCGGAACTGCCGCGCGATCAGACCCTTATCGTTAATCTTTCCGGCAGGGGGGATAAAGACGTCCACCAGGTCGCCGACATCTACGGAATCGATCTGAACAACCCCGCCACGGATCGTTCGGCGAGTTCCGCTCCCGCAGGGAGGCGCAAGCGGTGAGCAGGATACGGGACGCCTTTGACCGCGCCGCCGGCGCCGGTGAAAAAACCCTTATCACCTACCTGATGGCGGGCCATCCGACCCTGAAGGAGACGGAACGCCGCGTCATTGAAATGGCCGAAGGGGGTGCCGACATTATTGAACTCGGCGTACCTTTTACCGACCCCCTGGCCGACGGACCCGCGATTCAAAAAGCCGCGGCCCGGGCGGTTACCGAAGGCGTTACCCTCGCGAAGGTACTCCGTCTGGTGGGGCGGATACGGAAAAAGAGCGAGGTCCCCATCGTCCTTATGGGTTACTACAATCCCATTTTCAAATACGGCGAAGAGCGCTTTGCGCGGGACGCGGTGCGGGCCGGCGTTGACGGGGTCATCGTACCCGACCTTATCCCGGACGAAGCCGACGCTTTTATCAGGGCGGCGCGGAGTGAAGGGCTCGACACGATATTCCTGCTGGCCCCCACCAGCACCCCGGATCGCATACGGAAGGTAACCCGGGCCTCCAGCGGTTTCCTTTATTACGTGTCGATCACCGGCATCACGGGGGCGAAACTCCGTTTCGGCCGTGAAATGGGGGAGAAGATTCAGCAGATCAAGAATATCCGGCCCATTCCCGTTGCCGTCGGTTTCGGGGTTGCAACGCCGGAAGACGCACGGCGCGTCGGCCGGAATGCCGACGGCGTTATCGTGGGCAGTGCCCTCGTAAAACTGATTGAGGCGGGCCGAAGCACCCGGCCCTTGGTTCGTTCCCTGAAGGCGGCCCTGCGGTAGCAAGGGCGCGGCCGGGTAACTTGCCACGGGGCAGACCTGCCAAAGCGAAGGAAACGGCACGGAAAACATGGAATTACGGATACTCGGCGCGGCAGGATCGGAGACTCCCGACGGTAACGCACCCGGATACCTTCTCGACGAACACCTCATGCTGGATGCGGGTACCGCGGCGGGGGTCCTCGGGGAGGCCGAACAGATAGCGCTCCGGTGGATCGTCGTAACCCACGCCCACCTGGATCATATAAAAGACATCCCCTTTCTCGCCGATAATCGTATCATGCATAACGGCGTCGGCCCTCTCACCGTCCTTGCCCCCGAGGACGTTCTCGGACCTCTCCGGGTTCATATCTTTAACGACGTCATATGGCCGGATTTTCTCCGCATTCCGAGCCCCGAACACCCGGCCATCGTATTTCAGCCGCTCGTGCCGGACAAGGAAGCCGTCTTAGGCCCCTTTTCGATCCGCCCCTTCCCTGTGACCCACGCAGTCCCCTGCTACGGATACGTCGTAAAGAAAAATGGTACGACGCTGGTCTACAGCGGCGATACCGGGCGAACCGACCGGCTCTGGATCGAAGCCGAGAAGGCCGACGCCATGATCGTCGAGGTCTCGTTTCCCAATGCAATGGACAACCTTGCCCTTGCCAGCGGGCACCTGACACCGGCCATGCTCCAGGAGGCCCTGGGCGGCATGACGGCCCCCCCGCGAAGAGTTTTCGTGGTCCATGCAAAGCCCCGGCACCGGGATCGGATAGCCCGGGAGCTGTCGGTCGCCGAACCCGGCGGGGTCCTTATCCGCTCCGGACAGCGGTTCAAGATATAACGGCGTCGCAAAAAGTCGGAAAAACCGTCATCGCGAGCTTACCGACGTCGACGTCGGTAAGCTATTGAAAAGACGAGTCTGCCGCGTCGTCCCGCGTGGGCAGGACGTTCAGATATGGCGGCAACAGGGGCTTTTTGCGAGAACATCGGGATTTGCCCCCTGCCTTTGACCGTCCAGGCCGCGGGAACAGTCACTTTTTCTCGAAAAAACGGTAAACTAATGTCCGTCCCGCAAATAAGCGGCCTATTGCCGGCCGCGAATCAGAACACCGCCGGACGGCGGGGCAGCGGCCAAGATACGACGGTTATTTACGGGACCGAATACGAACTGTGCGAAAAACGCGCTCATGCGACGGGCCGTTACGCGCCCAATAACGAGATGGCCTGGTTTAAAAAAGAACAAAACGGTGACGCCCGCAAGGTCAAGATCCCCGAAGGGCTCTGGATAAAATGCGACGCCTGCCGGGAAATCGTCTACCGCCGTGAGGTCGAGCGAAATCTCATGGTCTGCCCCAAGTGCAACTACCACTTTCGCATCGCGGCCCGCCAGAGGATCGAACTCACCTTCGACCGGTTCCAGGAGACCGAGCCGGGTATCGAACCGCGGGATCCCTTAGGTTTTTCCGACACCCGGCCCTACACCGAACGGCTCAGGGATGTTCAGGCGAAGACCGGTCAGACGGACGCGGTCGTAACGGGGGTCGCGGGGATCGCCGAGATCTCCCTGGTTGCCGCCGTCATGGATTTCCATTTCATGGGCGGCAGTATGGGTTCGGTGGTGGGAGAAAAAATCGCCCGGGCGGCGGAACTCGCCACGGGGGAGCGTCTCGCGTTCTGCACAATAGCATCGTCGGGGGGGGCGCGTATGCAGGAAGGGATCCTTTCGCTTATGCAGATGGCAAAAACCTCCGCGGCGATCGGCGCGCACAAGGACGCGCGCCTGCCCTTTATTTCCGTACTCACGGACCCCACCTTCGGCGGCGTGACGGCGAGCTTCGCCATGCTGGGTGACGTAATTCTGGCCGAACCCAAAAGCCTCATCGGATTCGCCGGTCCCCGGGTTATCGAACAGACGATTCGCCAGGAACTCCCCGAGGGGTTTCAACGCGCGGAGTTTCTGCTCGAACACGGCATGATCGATCGGATCGTCGAACGGCGGCGCCTGAAGGAGACGCTGGCAGCACTCGTCCGCCTCCTTACATGACCTACGAGGAAACGGTTGCGCACCTCTACACTCTGCGCAACCAGGGAACAAAGCTCGGCCTGGGCCCCATGGGCCGCCTCCTGGAAGCCCTCGGCAACCCGCAGAAACGCTTCTCGAGCATACACATCGCGGGAACCAATGGAAAGGGTTCTACCGCGGCCATGGCGGCGGCGATACTCAAGGAAGCGGGGATCCGCACCGGTCTTTACACATCCCCCCACTTGGTGCGTTTCACGGAACGCATAACGGTTGACGGGATCGAAATAACGGAAAAGGAAGTTGTCGGGCGCGCCGGCAAGATCCTGGAGATCGGACGGCGCCGGGACATTAACCTGACGTTCTTCGAGGTAGCCACGGCTCTGGCGTTCTGGTATTTCGCGGACCAGGGTGTCGCCTGGACCGTCGCGGAAGTCGGACTCGGCGGTCGGCTCGACGCAACCAACGTACTCGAACCGTTCGTTACCGCTATAACCAACGTGGATATCGATCACCAGGCCTACCTGGGCGAAACCCTGGAGGCCATCGCCGAAGAGAAAGCGGGGATCCTGAAACCCGGCGTCCCCGGGTTTACCGCCGCCCAGGGGCTGTCCCTCGGAGTTATTACGGCACGGGCGGACCGACTCGGTGTACCCCTGGCCGTATTCGGTCGGGACTTCCGGGCGGAAAACGTCCGGGACGAATCGCCGGGGATCGCGATGGACTACGTCGACGGTGCAGGTCGCATCGAGGATCTCGTCGTCCCCCTCTCCGGGCGTCACCAGGCCGAAAACGCCGCCTTGGCCGTTGCACTCTGCCGGACGGCCGCCCGGACCATACCCGGCCTTACCGAAAACAGCATCCGCACGGGTATAGGATCGGTCCGATGGCCGGGCCGGGTCGAGGAGGTCCGGTGGAACGGTCCCTCGCCCCTGGTGGTCGACGCGGGCCATAACAGCGCCGCCGCGGAAGTCCTGGCAAAAACCCTGTCCGCGCGCTACGGAGATCGCAGAATCGTCTGTATCCTCGGCATACTCAATGACAAGGACGTGGCGGGCATTGCCGCCCCCCTGGCCGGGGTGGCGGATCGATTCATCGCTACGGCCCCTCCGGGCAACCGCGCCCTCTCCCCGGGGGACCTTGCCCGGCGATTGGTTTTTACGGGAAAACCCGTGGAAACGGCGGATACGGTGGCCGAGGCCCTCGCCCTGGCCCGGGCCGGGGCCACGGAACGCACCCTTATTGTAGTGACCGGTTCGTTCTATACCGCCGGGGAAGTAAAGGCCCTCCTCGGGGAACAAGGGTGCCTCAGCTCCCTGAGAGAGTAGCAGGGTGTTGAAAAATCCTTCACGATCGTGGTTTCGTCATTCCCGCGAACGCGGGAAGCTGTGCTTTCCGAGGTTGTTTCCGGGTACCCGCTTCCGCGTGCATGATGGTTTTCTTCCGGCGGGACTCTTTTTCATCACCCTGGCCGCGCACCTAATCCTCACAGCGGCCGTCTCGGTCGGGGGGCTCTGCCTGTCCACCTCTGCCGCGGCCGCGGTCTTGGACCTGACGGCTGAAAACCTGTTCGTACATCCCGGGGGCAATGAGTTCGATGCTACGGGTACGGTCCGTGTGGAATCCGGAGATCTCGTGCTTCGCGGAGACCACCTGCGGTACGATCCCGAAACGGACATACTCCGGGCTGAAGGCGGCGTGGTCGTCATCAGACCCGAGGGCGAGTTTCACACCGAATACCTGGAAGTCGATCTGGGGGACCGGACGGGCTGGGCGCAGGAAGGCTACCTCGTTCGAAAAGAAGACTTTCTCCGTGTGGACGCGGAGAAATTCGTTGGAGAACCCACCCGGATACGGTTGGAAGGTTGCCGCATTTCTACGTGCAGGGGAAGTTCCCCCGACTGGTCGATCGGCGCCGACCGGGCGAGTACACCCCCGAGTGGGCTTGTGCGGGCACGGGGGGCGACATTCCGCATAAAAGACGTCCCCGTCATCTACGCCCCGCTGTTCTGGTACCCGGCGCTGGACGTGCGTCGCACGGGCCTCTTGATCCCCACGGTGGGGTTCGGCGACCGGGACGGATTCCGGTACTTCCAGCCTTTCTACTGGCTCTTGGCCCCGAACCGGGATCTCACCGTGACGGCCGAGTATCGTTCCCGACGCGGACTCGGCGTGGAAACGGAATTCCGGGGCCTGTTCGGCGACTTCGCCTCCGGCCGACTGCGGGTTCGTTTCCTGCCCGACCGCCTGAGCGAGCGGAATTTCGTAGAAACGCAGGGGGGGCTGGAGTACGCCCCCCATCCCGCGGCCCGCGCCTATTTTCGGGGCCGGCACCTGAGCGAACCGGATTTTTACCGGGAATTCTCCCGGTCCTTTGAAAACCGTATCCTCCGCTCACTCGAATCAGTGGCCCACGGCAGTTACCAGGGAGAGACCACCCGCTGGTTTGCGACTCTTCGGGCACGGCAAAACCTGAACGGCCCGAGCGACGATCTCCCGGCAAGCGTACACGCGGGCTCACGCACCCTGCTGGTCCCCGGCAGCCCCGGATTCATGACCGACGCACTCGCCCGCTTCGACCTGACCGTGGGGACCCATCAGCGGGAACGGGGCGCGGATACGGGCAGTATACGCGGCACAACGCGCCTGCACCTTCCCCTGAGCCTGGGGCCGATCACAGCCGACACCGGATTTGGCGGGCGGATCGAGATCGCCGACCGGGGCGGACAGCGGGATCCTCGACAAAACGATATCGGGGCCGCGGCGGAAGCGTGGCTCGAAATCGGTTCACGCCTCGGCCGCCGTTACGGCGGATGGAACCACGTGATCGAACCGCGGCTCCGGTACGATCACCGGGTGCGCGGGGGAGATTTCCTCGATGAGACGACGGACGAAGAGGCCGCGTTGACGACCCGGCAGGTGTCCGCGGTCCTCGGCAACCGTTTCTTCATGGAGGGGCGCCAGGTCGGCGTGTTCGAGATTTCTGCGGGGGCCGATCTCGCCCGGGACGAGGCCTTATGGGAATTCATCCGCGCCGAGGGTTCCCTCACGACGCCGTTTCAACTGAGCGTACGCACGGACTACGATCCCAATGATCATCGCCTGCGCCTGGTTTCAACGGGCATTACCGTACCCGTTTTCCGGGGAACGGCCTCCCTGGTCCACCGTTACGACCGGACCGATACCTCCGAAGCTCCGGCCCAGGCAACGGTCATCGGCCTTTCCCAGAAGCTCTCGGATACCTTCGGCGTATCCCTCAGTGCGTGGTACGACGAAGAAGGCGGCGGACTCCGGCAGCTGCTCGGCAAGGTCTCCTGGATCCGGGACTGCTGGGGTCTCGGGATCTCCTACGTCCACCAACTCGACGAGACCCGTTTTCTCGTATCGGTATTTCTCCGGGGCCTCGGCTACCTGGGATCATCGGCCGCCTTCCCGGCCATACCGTAGAAGAGAGTCCCGGGTCCGAAGTCCCGGACCGGCGGCTTCTGGAAGTGAGAAGTAAGACGTAAAAAGTTGGCGGTCGGCGGTCTTTGGAAGTCAGAAGGGAGACGGGAGAGGGGAAACGTAAAAGGCCGGGAAAAAATGTCGGCAGTCGGCGGTTGGCAGTTGGGCCGCACCTATCGCCAATCGCCCATAGCCCCTTGCCTGTCACGTCTTACGTCTTCCTGCCTCTTCCGTCTTACGTCTTCCCGCCTCACAACCCCCTCGCCCATAGCCTCTCGCCTTTAGCCTATCCTTACGCCGTGGCGCGGATTTTTGAGGCCGGCGGGCCTGTATTTTTGCCACGGCAAGGCTTATTTACGGTAGTATATGCGGGTACACCAATATTGGAGGACAACGTTATGAACTTTCAGACGAAAACCCGTCACGGCGTACGATCCATTACCGTGGGCATCGTTGCGTTCCTGGGCCTTTTCGCCTTTCTCGCGGCCTGCCAGGATTCCGGCACGACAACCCAGGCCCCTTCACCCATGTCGTCCCAGGCCCGGGGGTCTGCCCCGGCACCGCCGCCTCCGTCTTCAGCCCCCATACTGAACACGTCGTCGGATATCGCGATGTATAAAGAGGCCGTGAAAGTCGATCCGAAAAACGCCAACGCCTGGATCGGACTCGGCAATACCCTGATGGACGCCGGGAAGTTCAAGGATGCCATCGAGGCCTATGGCAAGGCCCTCGAAATTCAGCCCGGCAACGTCAATGTGCGGGTTGATATGGGGACATGTTTCCGGCGTGCCGGCAAACCGGATATCGCCGTTGCCGCCTACCGGAAAGCCCTGGAAATCGAGCCCAATCACGTAAACGCCAATCTGAATCTGGGAGTGGTCCTCCTGTACGACTTGAACGATGTTCCGGGGGCCATCGCCGCGTGGGAAAAGTTCCTCTCCCTGGACCCTGCCCACCCCAATGCAAACGCTATCCGGAACGAGCTGTCAAAGCTCAAGGCCGTCTCCGGAGGGAAGGGCTGACGCTTTCTTACGTCTTACGCGGCCTTTTTGCCGCTTCTTCCCTTCTTGAGCCGTTTTTCGACCGCCTCGCAGACCGTCTCGAGGGTCTTTACCCGTGCGTAGGCCTTGTCGTTTGCCTCTACCAGGGTCCACGGGGCATAGGTGGTTGACGTACGCTCGAGCATATCGGTCACAGCGGCCCGGTAGACGGGCCACTTGTCCCGGTTCCGCCAGTCTTCGTCGGTAAGTTTAAATGACTTGAACGGATCGTCTTTCCTGGCCTCGAACCGGGCCAGCTGTTCTTCCTGGTCGATATGGAGCCAGAACTTGACGATCACCGTACCGAAATCCGTGAGCTGGCGCTCGAACTCGTTGATCTCCCGATAGGCCCTCTGCCACGCCTCCTTCGAACAGAGCCCCTCAACCCTCTCCACCAGCACCCGGCCGTACCACGACCGGTCGAAGATGGCAAAATGCCCTGCTTTCGGAAGCGCCTTCCAGAACCGCCAAAGATAATGGTGGGTTTTTTCGTCGCCCACCGGCGCGGCGATCGGGATAACCTCGTAGCCACGGGGGTCAAGGTTGGCGCTCAGACGCCTGATGTTACCTCCTTTTCCTGCCGCGTCCCAGCCCTCGTATACGATCATAACCGGCACCCGGTGCTCCAGGCAGGCGAATTCCAGCTCCCGCAGACGCACCTGTGCCTTTTTAAGCCGGCGGCGGTACGTTTCGTCGTCCAGCCTGAGCGAAAGCTCCGCGCGGTCGAGAATCCCCGG
>CAYYSS010000018.1:0-18248 GCA_964474325.1 uncultured Nitrospirota bacterium | reverse complement strand
CCGTGTGGCGGATTTTTTTGAGGCCGCCGGCCCCGTATTTTTTGCAACTGTAAGAATGACATCTCTCCCCCGGAATCCGTTAAAAATAATACCGCATCTCACAGCGGATGACATCGTCGTCGCGGATGGAGCCGAGGATCGGGTCGCCGGCGCTATTGATAAAGAAATATGCATCAAGGGAAACACGCACTCTGTCGCCCCACCGCCGACTCGCTTCCACGCTCACGATCTGCGAGGCAGTATCCAGGTCATAAACGTAGCCGGCGAGGACTTCGGTGCTTTCGGCATCTCCGACGGCGAGACGAAACCCTCCCATGAGGTCGTTCTGAAAGGCGGTCGTCGCGGCCCTGCCCCGTTCGTCATAGGCCCACTCGCCGATCAGACCAAGGTCCATACCGCTCTCGAGGACGTTCACAAGGGTGTATTCAAACCCCGTGACCGTTGCAAAGAAATCCTCACCCTGCCCGGTCCTGTACAGGGCCTCCGTTTTCAGCAGCCAATCGCCAAGCACCACCTGGGCGTCGAGCCCGGTCTGTCCTATCTGCTCGTACAAAGGCGTCAGGACCACACCCACGGCCGGGTCGAAGGCCGGAAGCAGGGTCGGTTCCCGACCGGTTCCCGAAAAGTAATAGAGACCGAAATCGAGAGGCCCCAGGGTATGGCTGTACCGGAGTGCGAAATCCACGTGGTGCTCCCCGGCGGGGCTCTCGTACCCGGCCCGTTCCGTATCCACGACAAGACCCGGCCGCAGTCTTCCCGTTGGTCCGGGAAACGTGCGCTCCCGAAACCAGGGCAGAACAAATACATCAAGTACGCCCCAGTCTCGAAGAAGGGAGACCTGCACCATGGGCTGGCCGAGTTTTTCCTCTTCGTCGATATCTTCCACCAGGTCGGTCTGATTAACGATATCCACGAGATGGTAGAACTCCGTCACCCCCCAGAACACCCTTCCGATACCCGCGCGGAACTCCCAGGACTCAGCCGAGAGGGTCAGCAACAGTTCCCGGATGTCCCAATGCGTGCGTTCGTCATCCGCCCCGTCGAGCCGGATAAAGGGGGCAAACCGCACGTCTCCGGACTCGCCGAAATTCCACGCGAGTTCGGGAGCGAGAACCGCCGAACCACTCTGCGGGTGCTGGCCGCCCTGGATGGGCGCGGACGGGAAAAAGCGTCCATCCAGGCCCGTAAACCCGGAAAGATCGACTGCGCCGGCTTGAACCGGGAGCGCCACGAGAAACAACGCAACACTGGCCGTCCAGCGCCGCAAAACGGTTACGCGCGGGCAAAGAATCATCGCACCCGTTTGAGAGCCTGTTTCGTAAAATCAGCCGCCCGAAGACCCGTCCGGAAGCGGAAGTCCGAGAACGTAAGATGGGTGCTTTTCCCGGTTACCAGGTTTTCCATCTCGAGATCGTGGGCCCGCCAGTAGCGGTCCAGGAACTTCTTGTAGTTGGCGAATGTAAGGGTTTTCATGTGGGCGTTCTTGCGGTCGAAGTACTCCACCCGGCGCACCCGGTACTCGGCTTTGTCGACCCAGGTCACCTGCCGGGAGTAACCGGAGTTCCGCGCATCCACAGGTCGGCGTTCGCTGACGTAGCAGGGCAGGCCGTCAAGCACTTCGTCCCTGATCCAGCGGTAGGTGTATTTCTCCACCTCCTGGCTCGCGATGTCTTCGTAGGAAAACTCGCTTCCCATGAACGAACCCGACTTATTGCGGGAACTGATTCGTTTCACCCGCTTCAGTGCCGGCAGAAAGAGCCATTGATCGTCGTCGCCTTTCTTATGGGAGTGGGTAAGGAGTGCCGTGCCTTTCACGTCCCGGGGGTTGTCAAAAACGATGAGGGTCTTGTCGCCGTCGTCGGGGACTTCGAGGGTCCTTATCCGGATCTTCCGCACGCTCTCATCCCCGTGACGGTTTCTCAGGGTCATCACCATCCGGGACGTTGTGTCGCCGAAACCGTCGTCCCGCCGCTGCGCCTCCCGGGCGATGGCCAGGCCCTTCTCCTCGGGACTCTCCGCCCCGGCGTATCCGGCGCAAAGAACAAGAGATACGGCAAAGAGAAGGACCGGGCAACTCCGTCCCCGGACGTTATCCACCCGTCGAATCATCGAAAACTCCTTTCTTTTCTCCGCGCCCCTCCGCGGCAAGGAGAAGCGGCGGCAGAAAGAAAAAATCCAGAACAAGGGCCAGCGAAATGGTCACCGCGGAGAGAAGCCCCATATCCGCATTTACCTTATACCCGGAAAACGTCAGTACGGAAAATCCGGCCACCAGTGCCGCGGACGTCACCCATATGGCGGTACCAACGGTCTGGAAGGCATAGTAAACGGCCTCGGCCGGGGCTAAATTACGTTCCCGCCGGGCCCGCAGGTATTTACTCATAAAGTGCACGGTATCGTCCACGACGATACCAAGGGTCATTGCGGCAACCACCGAGAGCGCCAGCCCCACGCGGCCGACCAGGAGTCCCCACAGCCCGAAGGCCATAAACGCAGGCGCCAGGTTCGGAAACAGACTCAGGAGACCGTACTTGAAACTGCGGAAGGCGGCCACCAGGATACACGAAATCAGCACCAGTGCGCCGAAGGAGGCCGTGAGCATGCTCCGGATATTCCGGGCCGAGATATGGGCCCAGATGATCGAAAGGCCCGATCCGTACGTAAACATTTCTTCGGGGGCGTTTTCCTTGAGCCACTCCCGGGCCCGGCGGTCCAGGTCCCTCTGCTCCCGGGTCGTACTGTGCGTCAGAGTAACGGTCATGCGGGTCGCCGACTTGTCCACATTAATCCGGTCGTTCAAATCCTGGCCGAACGGCAGGGACATCTCGTACAGAAGAAGGTACTGGGCGGCCAGGTCGCGACGCTCCGGCAGGCGGTACCAGGCCGGGTCGTCGCCGTGCATGTTTCTGTTCAGCCGCTTCATGACGTCGGTGAAGACGCTTACGTGGTGTACTTTGGGCTGGGTCTTATACCATGCGGCGAAGGCGTCGATCGTCCGGAGGTAGGCGGGGTCGCTGATACCGCCGCTTTCGCCGCTTTCGAGAGAGTACTCGATAATGTCCCATCCCGTAAGCCGTTCCTGAACAAAATCCGTCGCCCGGCGAAAGTCGTATCGCTGGTCGAAATACTCGACGAAACTGTCGTTCAATTCGATATTCACAACCCCGCAACTCATGACGATAACGAGCACCCACATCCCCGCAAAGAGGATCCGACGGCGCCGCACCACGAATTCCCCGAGCACGTCGAATACGGACCGGCGCTCCGAGAGGCGCACCCGGGCCCGTACCGGCAGGATGGCTATAATCGCCGGGAGAAACAGAATGGAATAGAAAAACGCCGCCGTAATCCCCATGGCCACGATATTGCCCAGGTCCCGGAACGGCGGGGCGTCGGAAAAGTTCATGGAGAGAAACCCTATGGCCGTGGTGATAGTCGTGAGAAAGATCGGCTGGAAGTTCACGCGGACCGACTCGGCGATCGCCCCCAGTTTCGGCATGCCCCGCCGCATGTGGTGGAGCATGTTCGCCAGGAGATGCACGCTGTCGGCAATGGCCAACGTCAGGATAATCGTGGGTGCGCTGACGGAGGCCGGGGTAAGCGAAATACCGAGCCAGCCGGCAAGGCCCATGCCCGAGAACGCGGACATCCCGATAACCAGCAGGGTCGCAAACGTAGACGGAAGGGAACGAAGGGTAATCCCGGCGATGAGCAGAAGCACCGCGAACATCAGGGGCACGAGGGTCATCATATCGTCCTGTCCCGCTTCGCCGAAACCGTTGTCCATCATCACGCCGCCCGTGAGATAGACGGCGATGCGGGGATAACGACGGCGAAATTCCTCGGCCATGGCCCGGGCCGCCGCCGCGACTTCGGCGACTTCCTCGTCGGATTTTCCGGGCAGGAGAATCGTGGTGTTCACGGCGGTCACATCGCCCCGGGGCGACAGCAGACGATCGACCAGCTCGGGCTCGGCAAGCGCCGTCTCCCGAATTCGCCGGATTTCCTCCGTCTCCAGACGCTCAGGGTCTTCCACCAGGTCGGCCACGATCAGTTCGTCCCCGTCGGAACGGCTTGCGGGGAAATTCGTCAGGGACACGACCTTATGCGAATAAGGAAGCTGCCATGAAGCCTCCGTGAGTTCCGCGACCATCGCCAGTGTCTCGGCGGTAAAGACGGTACCGTCCTCCGGGGCCAGCGCGAAGACAATATTGTCGATACGGTTGTAGGTACGTTCGAGGGCATTGAGGGCCGTGAGCTGGGGGTTTTCTTTACTGAAGAAAATGCGCAGATCGTTGTTGAACGTAAGGAAACGTACGCCGTAGCCGCTCAGACCGACGAAGAAAAGGGTTCCGATGATGATCCACCACCGGAACCGCACGACGCGGCCGCCGAAATCGACCCCGAGACGGCTCATCGAGCGCCGACCCGCGGGCATCCCCGACCAAGACGACAGGAGTTCCCCCGGAAACGTCGATTGATTTCGTCTAACCTGCCGTGAACAGTGGGGAAGTTGCTTTTCCGAAGTGCCGGTGTGCTGTTTTCAGAAAAATGGGGATACTTTTTCCCGGTATTCTGCGCAAATACGTCTCTTCGCATACAAAATAACCCCTCCGCTTTTCTCCTCCCCCCCTTGGACGGGGCCGAGCACCGGAGCGCCTGCCGAAAAGGATTCCGGGCTGGTCGGATCGACTTTCTGCCTCCGGCTTCAATCTGACGACCGAAGGGAGGAGTTTCCGGAATCCAGGCAGGCGTGAGGAGCGCAGGGAATTCCCGCCGTTTTCTGACTTCTGACTTCTGGCTTCTGACTTCTGGCTTCTGGCTTCTGGCTTCTGGTTTCTGATACCGGGGGCGCCCTTTGTCGGGTCGACTCTTTGCAAGCTTCGACTTCTGGTTCGTCTTCTTTGGGCGAGCAAAGAAGATGAACATCCACCGCGTCAACGCCTCCCGCACTTTTCCCCCTCGAGCCATACTTCCAATTCTCCGCCTGTTTCGAAAACCTGGAGGAGAATCTCCTCCCGTAGCGTCTCGGCGGCGGTCGACGAATACTCAATGTCTCTTCTCCGAATCTCTTCTTCCAGACCGTTGACGATTCCCTGAAAGATCTGATCAAAGAGCAGGTGGAGTTTCCGCCGGGTAATGAGCAGGCCCGCGATACCGCCGAGTTCCGCGTCGTACTCGCAGATAAACGTGGCGCCCCGCCCCCCGGGGGCCGGACGTATGCGCCAGCGGGCTTCCCACCTGTCGAAGAAACCCGACCGCTGGTGCTGGTCGAGTCCGTCGCTCCGAAACCGGCATTCTACTTCCTGGGAAAAACGTCTCCCCCAGTATCGCTGTTCCACGAACATCACCGTCATTTCATCGGTCCGCTCCAGAACCGCGGCACGCTCGATTCCCGGCATCCACCGCGGCCAGGTCTCCACGTCGAAAAAGACATCGCGAACCCGATCCGCCCGCGCCTCTACCCTGCCGTATTTCTTCGTCAAGCCCCGGGCCCCCTTTGCGACGGCCGGGAAAAAAGAAACGTCGTCCCCCGGTACCATATCTCAACCATAGCGCCCATGCGGCGGACCTCCAGGACCTTCCGTCGGGAAGGGCGAAGAGCGCCCGAGGCGGCTTTACGGGCGCGTTCGACCACCGCGGCGGAGAAACGTTGCAGGTACCCCCGGAGGAGGCGTGCCTTGCCGAAGGCAAATCCCCTGGTTTTCAAAACCACTTCAACCCGGAGAACGCTCTCCGTGCCGTCGCCGCACTCCTCCACCCGGCACCTGCCCGAAACCCCCTGCTCGCGAAACAAGCCGACCTGGGTAAAGACAAATTCCCGGGGACCCGTACGGACTATTTCGAATACGTTCGACGGCGACGGCGTCATGGCAGTGTCCCCTTCCGCTTCGATCACCGCAATATCGCCTTCCCGGACGAGGACGGTGGCCGTGCGAACGCCCGGAAACCACTCCCCGAACAACGCGTAATCTTCGAGCAGGGCCAGGACGTGTTCCCCCGGCACCGCTAAAGAAATCTCCCGCCTCTCGACACTACGCACCGGCTCAGTCCCGTCTCCGTTGCCGGCGAAAGGTCGACAACATGCGTTCGGGAATCCGCTCCCCGTCCCGCAGGGCGCCGGAGAGCGCCTTGCGAAAAGCCGCGGGAAAGGCCTCGACCGATTGCTTCACCGCGTCGTGTCCCAGAACCCCTGTTTCACGGGCAAGCGTATCGAGAAACGTTTCACATACATCCACCGACCGACGGAGACCCTCAAGCCCGGCCATGAACGCCGCATATTCCACGCGTAAAAGATCGCGTCCCCGGACCTCGGTCACCCCCTCTTGTCCGTCCGCGGGCTTCCACCCGTCCTCTTCCGGTTCCGTCTCTTCCGCCCGCACCGCACCCGCCGTTTCTTCCCGTTCAGGGGCTTTCTCCGACGGGATCGTCCACGCGGTAACGAGACGTTCCTCGAGCTTTCGAAGACGTCCGGCAAGAATGGGCACAATACACCAGGCGATGCCCGGGTTTTTCTTCACCAGGGTCTGAAACGAGTCCCGCGTAATCAAGAGACACGCCGTCTCTTCCCGGGCCACCGCGGTCGCGGATCGGGGGGCGTCGTCAATCAGCGACATTTCTCCGAGAATATCACCCTGCTCGAGTACGGCCAGGTCCAACCGCTCCGGTCCGCGTCCCTTGAAAATCTCCACACTGCCCGTCGTGACCACGTAGAGACCGAGGCCGGTCGCACCTTCCTCCACGATAACGGCGCCGCCCGGAAAGACCTTCCGCAGGCAGAGACCCGCGAGTTTGCGAAGATCTTTTCCGTCGAGTTCCGCAAAAAGAGGAACACTCCCGAGCAGTTCAACGGGATCCTGTTCAAAGGTTTCTTGGTTCACGTCTGCATTCCTTTCCGCCTCGGCCCCTCTATCGTCCGCCGTCCCGTCCGGCGTACCAGAGGAGCAGAAAGGCTAGAACCGCAAACAATACCGCGCCGACCCGTCCCGCCGCGCTTCCGGAGGCCGGGTTTCCGCCTGCCCGATCCAGTACGAGCACAACCGCGCCAACGAGAAGGAGGAGGCCCAGAAAAACCGTGGTTCTATTCTCGCGGACGCCGCCGGATTCACCTCTGCGTCCGTTCCGGGCGTCTTCCGGTGTCCCGTCGTCACGGGCCGCCTCCTGCAATCGGTCGAATAGTACCCGGCCGGTCTCCAGAACGGTTTCGATACTCTCGGTAAAACGCGTGGGCCCGAAGAATTCCCGCAGACGCACCGCCGCCGCTACCACCCGAAGATCGGCAAGTCCTTCCCGAAGGCCGTCTCTCCCCGGCGCCAGGACGCGGCCGCAGGTCTCCACGGCGTAGAGTCCCCGCATAAACGCCTCCAATTCCGGTGGTGCGCTGTACCCCCCCTGTCGCGCGATCCGCCATTGGATAAAAAGGGTATCCGCCAGCCGCCGGCCCTGGTAATAACGGCTCCATCCGCCGGTGCGAAAGGGCTCGGCCTGACGGAACCGCAAACGCAGTTCCCGGGGGGCCTCGGCTCCGGGACCCGCCCGGGTAATATCGAGAAAGATAGACCCGGCCCGATCCGGGTCGTCGTCCGCCGTAGCGGTAAGGTAACGGATCAGTTCCACCTGCAGCGACCGGTCGATCCGGCCGGTCAGGCCGCCGGCGATACCCAGCCGACCGTCTTCAGTTACGACGGCGTCGTCAAGAAACGGCCCTTCGAAAAAGGCCGGGCCGAGCAGGGCCGCCTCGAGCCACGCCAAGGCGAGGCGCCGCGCAAGATCCGTATCGTCGGCGCCTCCTTCGATTAATTCACGAAGCGTAGCGCGCACCGGGGACTCCTCCGGGTCGAAGGCCTCCGTACAGAGAACATTCGGCGTCGAGAGACGGCAAACGGGTACTGCGGCCCGAAACGAATCAAACTCCCGGCCTGCCGTCGCGCACTCGGCAAGACTTTCCGCCTGGCCGCGGAGGTCGAGACTCCGCCTGAGGAACGTGTTGAAATCGGCGACGGCCGCTTCCATATCGAGTCTCGAGCCGTCTTCGAGAAGGACCCGGGCGGTCTCGAGCGCCCCGAAACAAGAGGCGTGGTCAGCGGCTTTTCGCAGATCCGGCCGGAGAATCTTGAGAAAATACTTTTCGCCGTCTTTGAGGACAAACGGATGCCACTGGTAGAGGCGGCTCGAACGTTCGGCGGGGCCCAGGATACCGCCGAGTTCCGCCGAATCGCTTCCCCACTCCTCCCTCAGCAGGTTTTCAACCGCCTCGATCGGTACCGGCGCCGCAGGGGGGCCGCGCCCCAGTTCGATACTGTCGGCCAGAGGGAGGAGATCGGCCCGGAGGGCCAGGTAATCTCCGAAAAACGAAAAGGCCGGGCCTAGACGGTCCAGCGCCGTCCGCAGGCGGGCCGCGGGCGATGGTCCGCCGCCGAGCATCTCCCTGCGCCGCGACCGGAAGAACCGCCCGAGGAGATCCGCCGCCAGGAGTTCATTGCGGATGCGTCCCCGCGTTAAACGGTTTGAAATATCTATGTGTCCTTGGTACCCGACGGCGGCGCCTGCTGACTGCCGTCGTCCTTCCGGCCGCCGTCCTCCTGGCCGTCATCCTCTTTTCCACCCGTACCCGCCGCATCCCGCAAGGCCTCGGCCGATTTTTCGGCCAGGTCGGCCGCCAGATCGACCACCCGTTCGGGCTTCCAGTTGTCCGCCTTGAAGATGTCAAAGGTCAGGTCCACCATTTCCCGCTGAAGCCGGTCGCCTGATTCGTAGATATTCTGTACCCGCCCACTGAAGCGGCGGCCCATGGCTTCCCGCACATCGTCCAGGTCGCCCTTGATCCGGTCTTGCCGGTTCCCCGAGCGCTTTTCACTCAGGAGGTTTCCAAGTTGTTCCAGACCGAACAGAGACATCGCCAGAGAAAACCCGAAAAACGACTTGGCCAACTCCCGCATGTCACACCTCCATGGATCGCTTCCGGTTGCCCAAAGGCCGACTCAACGCACCTCCGCGCCTGTCGCCCGGGGCCGCGCCCTCTGGTTTCATTATATAAGCCGTTTTGCCGTTCGCAAAAAGAAAACGCCGGCAATCCCCGACAGGAGGATTTCCGCGGAGAATAGATTCAGGCCCCACGTGCACGGACCCTGCCCCAGCCATGCCAGAAGGGCGGGAAAGAACGCGAGTACGGCAAACCGGGCGGCTCTCTGCCTGAGCCGGTTACCCTCGTCTCGCCCGTCGCCCGCCGGGGGCCGGGGTTTGCGGGCCCCATCCATGAATCGGCGTGCAACCCTCGGTCCGTCTTCCAGAAGGAGTACACCCTCCCCCAGCAGATCGGCCCACCGCTCCGGCGCCGCCCAGCGCCGCCAGAGGGTTTCTTTTACGTAGTCCACACAAACGGATTCGAGATACGCGCTTACGTCCAGACCCGGCGCGAAACGACTGATCAGGCCGTCCGCGGTAATGACCGAGCGCATATAGCGGATCGAATCCGGTGTGGTCCATACGTTGGTCCGCCGGCAGAGCCGAAGGATATCCATCATCACCGGGTTAAAACCGGTTTTCAGGCGGGGCCGCTCGCCGCTGTGGTCGAAGCGGCGTTGCACGATATCCTCGAGACCCTCCCGGAAGGCATGTATGTCCGAATCGTCTTTGATCATGGCCAGGTTGAGGAAACGGGTCATCATCCCGTCCACGTCGGCCCGGGTAAGCGCCAGTGTAAGGGAAACAATGTTACGCCGGCTGTAGGGCGAAAGGGTGCCCGTTATCCCGAAATCCACGTATCCCACTACGTTGTCGGGCAGGATCAGCAGATTCGCCGGATGGAGGTCGGCATGAAAGATTCCGTGGCGAAAGGCATCGCTGATAAAATTCCTGACAATATTGCGGGCAAACTCCTCGCCGTTGAACGACAGCTCCTCAAGGACCCGGCCGACCGTCGGTTCGCCGCCTTCAAGCTCCCGGATATAGTCGAGCACCATCGGGCCTTCGAGGTACTCGGCCACCAGGATCCGGGGACCGGAGAGATCATCCACCAACCCCGGAACCTTCTCCCGGGGGTTATCCTTTGCGTTTTCGCCGAGAGCGTCCATAAAGCGTGCCTCGTACCGGTAATCCAGCTCCTCGTGGGTCCAGGCGCAGAATTCCCGGGTCGTGTGGACGAGCCATTTCCAGCGCTCCGGGCCGACGGCGTCGAGAATCCGGGCAAAGGTACGCATCAGCAGGACGTCGGCGGCGAAATCCTCCTCAACCGTCGGACGACGGACCTTGACCGCGCAGGTCCGTCCGCCGAGCCGGGCACGATGGACCTGGCCGATGGAGGCCGACGCGATCGGTTCCCGCTCAAAGTCGTCGAAAACCGCGTCGGGTGAGCACCCCAGATCTTCCACAAACGTGGTCTCCGCATCCTGGTAGGAAAAGGGCGGTACCCTGTCGAGCAGATCGAACAGGGCGTTACAGTAGGCGATCGGCAGGGCGTCGGGCTGAAGGGAGAGGACCTGTCCGAACTTGATAAAGGTCCCGCCCAGGTCCTCGATCAATATCCGCAACCGCCGGGGGCCGCTCCCGTTCAGCCTTCCCGGCCTGACCCAGGCGAAAAAGGTCCGCACCCCATGTACCGCAAGAACCCGGAAAACACCCATGGTCCGCCGCAGACGGAGAAAGACCGTGTATCCCGTCTTCGCCACGAACCTATCTCCCGGGCCCCTCGAGCAGAACGACCGCCTGCACATACTCCGGGGTCCCGCCGATGGTATAGCGGAAGGTTGCCCCCCCGAGTTCCGCGGCACGTTCCGCCGCACGCCCCCCCACATGGACGACTGCTGTTTCCCGGCAGACGCGGAACTCGACAAACCCCACACCCGACCCGATCCCCGCACCCAGGGCCTTCATGGCCGCCTCTTTTACGGCAAACACTTCCGCGTAGGCCCGTGGAGCCGCGGCACTCCCGCGGCAGGCATCTTCTTCCCCCCGGGAAAAAACCCTGCGTCGAAAGGCATCCCCGGCGAGCTTCGGGGCAAAGCCCTGAACGGATACCAGGTCTACGCCGATACCGATCACCATGGCCGGGCCGTTCAGTACTCCGGGAAAAGAATGAGCGAGGAACGGCGGAGTTCGCCGCTCGAATAATAATTCCGCAGGCGGCCGCGACGGATCTTGCCGTTCGGGGTCCGGGGGATGGCGTGGGGGCTAAGGAGGTAGACCCGCCCGGGACGGAAGCCGAAGTGTCCATGGAAACGGCGGACGATCTCCCGGGCGAGGGCCCCGAGGGCGTCACCGTCCGCGCCGCCCCGCACCTCGGCGAAAACGTACACCTGTTCTCCCTCCACCCGCCCCCGATCGACTCCCACTGCGGCGGAAAACCTTACCCGCGGGACTTCGTCGACGATTTCTTCCACTTCCCCGGGAGCAATCGTCCGGCCCCCATGGACGATAATATCCTTTCGCCTGCCGACGATATAGAGATTGCCGTCTTCGTCGAGGAAACCCAGGTCCCCCGTTCTGATATATCCGTTACCGGCCTTGAGTGCCCGTGTGGCCCGGGGATTGTCGTGATAGCCGGAGGTGGTGGCCGCGCTCCGCACCTGAATCTCGCCGGGAAGACCCGGGAAGGCCGGGGCGCCGGCGTTCAGGACCCTGACCTCTACGCCGGGAAACGGCGGTCCCACCGAGACCCTCCCCCGGGAATCCTTCCGAACGTCCGTGCCGGGCGGGCACATGCTTACCCCCACGGTGGCCTCGGCGAGTCCGTAGCCGGGCCGGAGTACGTTCTTCAGCCCGAACGTCCGTTCAAACTCCTCGATCGTCGCGGCGCGCACGGGTTCCGCGGCGTCCAAAGCAATCCGCAGAGACCGGAGGTCGAACCGCGCGGGGTTTTTCAGGTAGCGCAGGCAGAAACGATACGCGAAGTCCGGCGCCGCGGTAAACGTACCGGCGTGTTCCTCGATGGCCCTGAGCCAGGCCTGAACGTTCACGAGCCCGGCAGGGAGCAGAACGAGCCGGGCGCCCATGCAAAACGGCACCATACTCATCAGGACCAGCCCCATATCGTGGTACAGGGGGAGCCAGCTCACAAAAACGTCGTCGGCCGTAATCGCCATACCGCCGACCAGGTGCTGGATGTTCGCGGACACGTTCCTGTGGGAGATAAGAACGCCTTTCGGATCACCCGTACTGCCCGAGGTGTATTGGATATACGCCGTACCCGCTGGATCCGGCTCAGGGAATCTGCATTGCACGGCGCCCGGGCCGTCGGCAAAACTGATGATTTGGACGCCTGCGCCCGCCAGGTGCCGTTCCAAGCCCAGACGGGCCGGCTCCGAGATGGCCCGCGGGACCGCCAGAAAGCGGGCGGCGGTATGGGTCGCGATGCGGGCAAGCCGCAACGGACCCGAATCGTGAAACAGGGGAACGGGCACGCCGCCGGCCCGCTGTATGCCATAAAAAACGAAGAAGAACTCCGGACCGTTGGGAAGCGCCGTAACGACCCGCTCACCCGGCGCAAGCCCCCGGCCGATAAGCGCGGCGGCGAACCTGCCGGCCTCCTCCCAGAGTTCGCCGAAACTCACCGGCCGGTTCCCGAAAAGAAAGGCCTCCCGGTCCGGTGATTCCACAAAACGCCGGTTGAGAACGTCGAGGAGCGCCTCGCCGACCGGAAGGCGCACGGATCCCGCGGACCGCATCAGTTTCTTTCTCCGCGGCTTCCCTGCAATGTGCAGAGACGTTTCAGCCGTGTTTTCACTGCCGGTCCTCGGTTGCGGCGCCCGGGCCGCCTTGGGGGATATTCCGGCTGTTTACCCGGTCGATCAGGTCGCCTACCGTACGAATGGAGACGAGTTCCTCCTCGCCGATCTCGAAAGAAAACCGGTCCTCAACGGCGGCGATGACGTTGACGATATCCGCCGACTCGGCCCCCAGGTCCTCCACGATCCGGTCCTCCCTGCGCACCGTTTCCCGCCCCAGGTACAGTTTCACCAGTTCAATCACGTCGTTTTCTTCCATGGTCTGCAGAGGTCCTCCCTGGTCTCCAGCCCGGGTTTATTCCCCGTCCGGGTCCGGCAACTCCAGCAGATCGACGATGCCCTCCGCGAGTTCAACGGCCCTGGCGCGGTTCATGTCCGAATCCAGGTACACGATGTCCCACCAAAGGCGGCCCGAAAACATCCTGACCTGGGCCGTGTACTCGGGTCCGAGAACAAAATTTGAGACAAAGGCATGCAGTTCCTCGATCGCCAGCGTTCCGTAGGACTCCGGGAGGGTCGCCACACCGGTATAGCTCACCGCCGTATTCCCCATGCGATCGTTTCGCATGCCGAGGATCATCTTCATCATACCGTAGCTCAGAGCCACCGCCGCGAATTTTTCCCCCCGCCGGCCGCTTTTGTAGACCGCGCGGTTTACCAGGTGCGCACAGTCCCAGATCCCGGTATCGTCGCGTATCTCCAGGGTGTGGCGGAGCATACCGAAACACGTCCCCAGATCTCCCGGCGCCGGCGGGGACGCCAGATAGGGACGAAGATCGGCGAAGACAAAATTCCGGAGAAGGCTCCTCGTCTCTCCGCCGTGGAGTGCCCGCTTTACGGCAACGAGCATGGCGGCACAGAGAACGCTGTTTAAGGTAAGACGCAGGCGCCGACACCGGCGCACGAGGGCCCGGGTGGCCTCGGGGGAAAGGGCGGCCGAGAGTGTCCGGGCCCGGCCGGCGCTGTGAAGCGGCGGGCGGCGCATAGCCGCGCCCCTCACCTTGAAGGAAACCTCATCGTTTATCTGCCGGATTGTAAACACCGCTCTCTTGAGCAGTCCCCGCCACCCCCGAAAGGGTCGGGGGAAGAGATCTTCCACCGCCGGAAGGACTCCCCGGGATTCGGCCGTTTCCCGGTCTGTTTCCAGAGACCCGGCACAGAGCCCGAGAACTTCCGCCACCAGCGCCGACAGGGACGTTGCATCGGCAATAGCGTGATGCACCGTCACCACCACGTCTCCCCGGCCGTTTTCTCCCGCCGGCGGAACGTAACCGACGCGGATCAGCGGACCGGCCTGCCAATCGAAGGTGCGATTCAATTCCTCGTCCGCATACGCCCGCCAGCCCCCGGGAAGGTCCGGCGGCAAAACCGTAAGGGGAATGGGAAGCGAGACGTCCGTTACGAACCGGCGCCCGGCGCCCCTGCGGACGATCCGGGCCTTGAGCAGCGAGTGGCGTTCCTGAACCGTGTCGAGCGCATCCCGGAGGGTCTTCAGCGACGGGGCGCCGGAGAGGGAGACCGCAACGACGGCGTTGAACGCGAATGCCTCCCCCGTCAGGGCCGCGGCCGATTCAAAGGCCCCGAGTTTCCGTTCGTAAACCACGACGTGCTCTTTCCAGCGAAACAGGTGACGTTGCCTGCCGAACAGGGCACTAGAACCAGTACGTAAGCGCCAGGTGAAGAACGTCGCCGTTGTTTGCGAGTACTTCGGCGTCGGGACCGAAGGGGTTTTCCAGTGGATTCATGTTCGTGTTCTTCTGCCCGTGCTTGAGGGAGTGCTCGAAGGCCGCGTCGAACCGCCACTGACCCGACGTGTAGGCATACCCCACCGTGAGGTGGTGTTCCACCGTGGCCGGGAAAAGCGGCAGGGCGTATCGGTCCGGAACCGGGCTTTTCCCGTAGTTGTAGCCGGCCCGCAGGGTATGGGCGGGGTTAAGCGCATACTCGAGTCCCAGGGCAAAGACCCATTGATCGTTCCAGTTCATTGCAAACCGGATTTCCGGTTCGGCAAGGGGAACGGGCATGTCGGGATTTTTCCCGCGGACGGTGACCACTTCGATGGCCGACGACCAGTTGATCCACTTCACATCCCCTGCCACGGTAAGTTTCGGCGTCGCCCGGAACGCAAACCCGGCCTCGGCCTCCCGGGGCCAGGTGAAGTTCTTCATACGGGCGTCGTACGTCACCTTGGCGATCCCCAGATTCATGGTGAGGTCGCCGTCGTCGAAATCGAGGGCCGTCTCCGTAGTATAGGTAAACGCCAGATTGAGCCTTTCGTTTACCCGATAATGAAAACCCGCCCGGGCCGCGTACCCCACGCTGGACAGCCCGTCGATCCGCATACCCACCACATCGTCCATGGTCCCCGGCAGGCCGTCCATCCCCGGCGAGTAGGTATCCGGGAAGAGCTTGAAATTGGTCCGGGCATAACCGAGCATAACCGTGACTCCCACGGCGAACCGGTCGTTAACCCGGTAGGATACCGTGGGACTCACGCGGGCAAACTGTATGTTGGCCGTCAGGTCGTCTTCCGTCCCGGCCAGGGTACGGACACCTTCGAAATCCACACCCATGCCCCCCTGCCCGTAGATCACGAAACCGAGGGTCCAGGGGCTTTCGGGATCGAGCCTCCGGGAATAGGCGGTGTAGGGAAGGGGGTAGACATTATCGTCGCTTTCCGCATCGTTGGGACCGAACGCGGTATTCTTGAGCCCTACCCTGGGCAGGAGGAACGACAGCCCCGCGCTGAAGGAGTGGGGGGTGAGACCTCCGATCGAGGCCGGATTGCACGTAGCACCGGTACAGTCCTGGTCCAGGGCAACGTCCGCGCCTCCCAGGCCCGAAGACCGGACGTTGTACCCGATCATGTTCATCCCGTTTGTGGCCGGAGACCCCTCCGGCAAGAGCAGAACAACCAGTCCGACAATCAGGCAGGCCTTAACAAGACGTTTCATCTTTCCCTCCCTCCGAGCGCACCGGTCGTACCGGCGTATGGTGTGCGTAAACGCATCCGAGACGGCACGGCCGCCCGGGTTGGCTCTCGGTGTCGGATCCCCATCAAGATAGTGCGGCTGTTTTTGGCCGGTGTCAAGTTTTTTTGCCCGTACTCCGAAAAATTCGCGGAACGGACGGCCGTTTCGCCGACACCGTGTTATCCTGATACGGAGGATACCCCGGCGCCGTGGAACCCGCCCTGTATCTCATAAACCCCAAAACCGACTTCCCTGTCTATTACGGTTCGGAGGCTTTTCAACGGCGGGGTTTTGAACCCGCCGCCTTTGTGGCGGATCTCACCATCGCCACCGTTTCGGCCCTCGTGCCGCCCGAAATTCCCGTTACCCTCTGCGACGAGGCGATCGCACCCGTTGATTTCGACCACCCGGCCCCCTATGTGGGCATTACGGGAAAAAGCAGTCAACGGAAAAGGATGATCACGATTGCAGAAGAGTTCCGGAAACGGGGAAAGACCGTGATCATGGGCGGGCCGTTTGCCACCCTGTCGCCCGCATCCGTCCGACCGTACTGCGATATCCTGGTCAGGGGGGAATTCGAGGGCATTGCCGGCCGGTTTTTCGACGACCTTCACCAGGGTATCCTGAAGGCCGAATACAGCGGCGGGCGGAGCGCCCTCAGCCAAAGTCCCCCGCCGCGCTGGGACCTCTACCCCAACCACCGGGCGCTTCAGGGCTGTCTCCAGACATCCCGAGGCTGTCCCTACAACTGCGAGTTCTGCGACACGATCCAATACGTGGGGCGCCGGCAGCGGCATAAACCCACGGCGGCCGTCCTTGCTGAGCTGGATACGCTCTACCGCATCGGTTACCGGACGGTCTTTCTCGCGGACGACAACTTTACGGCTCATCGGGGCCGTGCACGCGTACTGCTCCAGGCCCTGCGCGCATGGAACGACCAGGCTGCCGCCGGGCCGGTACGGTTCGCGACCCAGCTTTCCATCGACGCAGGGGACGATCCGGACCTGCTGGCCCTGATGGCCTCAGCGGGCCTCGGGGAGGCCTTCGTCGGAATAGAGACGCCGTCGCGGGCGAGCCTTATCGAGTGCGGGAAGCGGCAGAATCTGGGGCCGGAACCGGCCGAGCGGCTCAGGCGCTTCGTTGAACACGGGATCGGTATTATCGGCGGTTTGATCGTGGGGTTCGACGCCGACACCCCGGAGATCTTCCGGCAACAGTACGAATTCGCTATGCAGACCCCGGTCCCCACCTTTTCCGTAAACGCCCTTATCGCACCGCCGTCGACCCCGCTTTACGACCGCATGGAACACGAGGGACGCCTTCTTCCCGAGTCGGAGACGGACACGCCCCAAACACCCTGGTGGACGAATTTTTCACCGAAACAATTCTCCCGGAAGGACCTGCAGACGGGGCTCTCCTGGCTCGTCAACAGGTTGAACCGGCCTTCGGCCTTCGAAGAGCGGGTACTGCGCTTCATCGATTATTTCCCGGACCGGGAGCCCCCGCACCGGACCGCCGGGGTACGTCGGGCGGTGGGCCTCGAAAGCGTTTCCCTGGTCCGGGCCGTGCGGCGGCTCGGGGAAACTGAACGCGGGATGTTTGAACGGATCATGACCGCGTCCCGGAGTAAACCGGCCACCGGGCGACACGTCTTCGCCGATCTCTTCCGCTACATGCAGATTCGAACCATGTTCGCGGAAGGCGGGCTGTGGGACCCGGCCGTTGGTAAACGAGCCCAACCATATTCATAAATGGTAATATGGGAAATACCGGGAAGCTTCCGGGAGCCCCTGCGGTCGGGCTTCCGCGGTTTCCGGACGGCTGACACGGAGGACCCGATCGTAGCCGTTTGCAGGATTCGCACCGCCCCGACCGGATTACGGCGGGGGACTACTGGTACAGGGAACAAAGAACGTGGGTGTCATAGGATCCATATGGGGCCTTTTCGGGGTTCTGCTTCTTCTCGGAAGCGCGGTCTACCGCCTTTCCCGCATGGCGGTCGCAGCTTTCGATTACGACTTCGGTCCGGTCCACTGGATTGCTCTCGTGGTCATCGTACTCCTGATGGCATACGCGGAAGGCTACCGGGGATTTCAACAGAGGTTTTCCCCTCGAGTGGCGGCCCGGGCGTTATTTCTCAAACAACATCCGAGGTTTCTTCACGCGGTCTTCGCGCCGTTTTTCTGTATGGGATATTTCTACGCCACACCGAAGCGACAACGTGTTTCCATCGCCCTTACCCTCGGCATCGTCGTCCTCGTTATCCTCGTCCGCTTTCTGCCCCAGCCATGGAGGGGAATTCTCGACGCCGGGGTGGTGGTGGGCCTTGCCTGGGGTGTACTGAGCCTCCTGTATTTTTCCGGTCAGGCCTTTACGAGACCCCACTTCCCGTTCCCTCCCGAGGTCCCCGAGGCGGAATAAACCGCCCCGGCGCAATCAACCGCTTCTGCGCCTTCCCTTCACTACTCCGTAGCAGAAGGACCATGAGAAACGCGGGTTATTAACCTTAACGTTGCAAAAGATTCTTGGAGAAGGGGCCGGCGGGATCAAAAAA
>CAYYSS010000017.1:0-18821 GCA_964474325.1 uncultured Nitrospirota bacterium | reverse complement strand
CCCCCTCCGGATCGGATCTTCGATTTGCGAAAGTCGCAGATCCGGTCCGGGGGGGGGAAGTATTTTCTATCCGAACTACGGTCCCCTCAGGCCCCGGTTTGCAAAGGTGGAAGTATCTGCCGGCCCGGATTTCTCATGGTGGTTCGTCGCGAGTTTCTGTTGCGGAAAGGACCGTGACTATGCGGTGCGCAACGCATGCGACACGTTCGCAAGGCGGCCCCGGGAGCTTCAAAAATTCAGCGTTTCTTCAGCAGAACGTACAGGGCGCCCAGGCCCCCGTCGTAGTTCGGAGCCGTGGCAAACGCCCGTACCCGGCGGCGGTCCGGTCCCCGTGCGAACCACTCCCGCACGGCCGACCGCAGTACCGGCTCCCCGGGAGAACGGAGACCCCGGCCGTGGATAACCTTGATACAGCTGAGCCCCCGCTTTCGAACGTCCCGCACGAAGAGAGAAAGCGCCCGAAGGGCTTCCTCCCGGGTCATACCATGGAGGTCCAGGGAATCCTGCACGGAAAACACACCCTGATGAAGACGGCGGGGGATGTCCCTGGGTTGATCGGGAGCACGCCACTCAACGTACTCGTCTATGAGGCTGAGGTCGAGTTCATGTTCGGCCAGAAGGGCCCCGCCGAAGTCGGAATCCGCGTTCCGCCGCGGCTGTGGCCGGCGGCCCCGCGTCTTAACACCCAGGCGTGTAAACTCGGGGATTTCCCGCACACCCGCCATGGCCGCGCGAAAAACCCGTTCTTCCGGAGGCGTTTCCTCCGGGGGCGTTTTTTTCGCAGCCTCGGCCTTTCCGACTCGTTTACCCGGTCCTTTCGTGCGTTCCGTTTGAGCGAGGAGGGATTTCAGCTGGGCAAACGGCCCGTCGGCGGCGGCGGTTTTCGGAGTGCGATAGGCGTACCGATCTCTCTTTTGTGCCACGGATCGGCTCCGCTTGCTACCCTCCGGAAACCGGTATGGTACGTCGTTGCGACCGGGTCAGTTTCCGGAGTCGCACACACAGCACACCCTGTCGGTACGAAGCCTCAACCGAATCGGTCTCAATCCCCACCGGAAGGGGTATTTCCCGGCGGAACGGGCCAAAGGTGCGCTCCATGACATGATAGGTCCGGTGGGGACCCGTCTTATCCTGTTCCTTATTCCCATGGATACGGACCACTTCACCCGTGACGGAGAGATCTATACGTTCAGGATCCACTGCGGGGAGTTCCACCCGGAGGAGGATGTGTTCTTCGGTTTCCTCGATATCGACGGGGGGATACCACGAAAGCGTCCGCTTTCGTGCGAGGGGGTAAAACGATTCGTCGACGAACCGTTCGAACAGACGGTTGACGTCGGTGCCCTTGAAACCATGTTCCAACTTTTTGCCCTTCACCGGCACGAACTGTCCTCCCGGTCCATTATACCCCGAAGCGGTATCCGCTGTTACCGATCCAACGGGTTCAACCCCAGCCACTTGAGGGCATTAAGCCCCCCTTCCATGGCAAAAACCCGGTCGAAACCCCGATCCGCGAGAATCACCTGGCTTTCGTACGAACGGATGCCCGAATCACATATGGTAATAAGGAAACGGTCCCGGGGGATCTCATCGATCCGGGCGATGACCGTATCGTAGGGCACGTTCATCCATTTGTCGGGAAAACGCTCCACATAGGGTTGGGCCGCCCGGGGGGCGTTGAGATCCAGGAACAGGACGTCCGGACTCTCATCAAAGAGCTTCATGGCCTCGTCCACCGTTATCCTGCGGTAGACACCGTCGAGAAGGTTATCCGCCGTATTCCCCAAGGCGTTCAATGTGTCCATGGCCGACGAAAACGGCGGCGAATACGCGAGTTCCAGATTGGAAATATCCTCGACCGTGGGGGCGTGTTTGAGCAGGCCGGCGACGGCGTCGATGCGTACCGAAACCGCGTCATTGGCCTTCCCGACGCCCTGGATCCCCAGGACCCGCCGGTTTGACGGATCGACGATGAGTTGCAGAAACATGAGCCCCTTTTCGGGAAAGAAATGGGCCCGGTCGTATCCCACGCCGAGAACCCGTTCCGCCTCGATGCCGGCCTCACGGGCCGCGGCCTGGGAAAGGCCCGCCGCCGCGAAACAGCGGTCGAAGATCTTTACGATAAACGACCCCACCACACCCTCGAACCGGGCGTTTTGGCCGGCGATATGGGAACCGATGACACGGCCGTGTCGGTTGGCCAGGGACCCCAGGGGGGCGTACAGGCGGCCACCGGTAAGGAGGTTGTTGTTTTCCACGCAGTCGCCGCCGGCGTAGATATCCGGATCGGACGTCTGAAGATGCTCGTTGACGACGATCCCGCCGCCTGCGCCGAGTTCTATACCCGCCCGGCCGGCGAGTTCGGCGTTGGGCCTGACGCCGGCGGCAAGAATCACCAGATCGGCATCAAGGGCGCGCTTGTCGGTCACGACCCGTGCGACCCGGCCTTCGCCGTCGGACTCGAGCCGGAGTACCGTCTCTCCCGTGTATACCTGAACGCCCTGCCCGCGGAGATGGTGTTCCGCCATACGGGCGATGTTTTCGTCGAAGAGCCGGGGGAATATGTGGTCGAGCCGTTCGACGACCGTGGTGTCGACCCCCCACATATCGGCAAGGGCTTCAGAGACTTCGATACCGATAGCCCCGCCGCCGATAACCACCGCCCGTTTGATATCTTCTCGAATCACGGTCTGTTTCACGTCAAGGGCATTCTGGAGGTTCGAGACGTGGTACACGTTCTTTGCATCGACGCCTTCAATGGGCGGGACCACGTTTCTGCTCCCCGTACCGATAATAAGCTTGTCGTAGGCCAGCAACGACCGAACACCCGAGTCCAGGTCCTCAACCTCCACCTGCTTGCTGTCCCGGTCGATACGGAGTGCACGGGTGCGGGTCATCACGCGGACGCCTTTGGCCTCCCGGAAAAAGCGCTCGTCGCGAACCATGTGGAAACTGGTGGACATCAGGGCCGTCTCGTCCGGGACATCCTCCGAAAGGTAATAAGGGATCCCGCACCCGCCGTAGGAGATAAACCGATCCTGGTCCACCATGACAATCTCCGCGTCCTGCCGCAGCCGTTTAAGCCGACAGGCCGCCTTGGGGCCCAGGGCCACCGCTCCGATTACAACAACCTTTAACGCCATCGATACAGCCCCCTTCGTTTCGTTACCCGTGATTTTTCCGCACTGTGTAAAAATGTTCGAGACCTTGTCTCCGGAGGGCCGCCTTGACGGCCTCCAACGCCACGCCGGGAGAAAACTTCGGGCGACTTTTAGATTACCCCAGCGGCGGCAAAGTCTGCCATAACGGGCCCGCGTTGCCCGTCCGGCAGGAATAGGGTTAGACTGATGACAGTCCCGGGAAGGGCGAAGGCGGTGGCATAACCCGGGGTGGCGCCCGAGCCACAACCAAAGAGCGGGCCGCGGATAAGGAAACCATGGTCGATACACGGAACATAGGGAGGCGCGTCGTGACGGGAGGGGGAGCAGTGTTTCTCGCCGCCGCTCTTACGGCCGTCTTCTGCGCCGGATGCGACACGGGGCCGTCGGCGCCGCCGCCGGTACATGCCGTGGATCCGGCGCTCCAGGCGATACGCCCGGTACCGACGGTTAAAATCAAAGTGAGCCGCAGTGTCTCGGGAAAATACTCATGGAGCCTGACGGGGACCGACGTAAAAGCTATTACCGAAGCCGATGAAGAATTGAAGAAAGCCCTCACGGACGGACGGTAACCTCACCACCGACAGGTAAAACCTATTGTTGCAGAAAAATATCTGGAAAAGGGCCGGCGCACCCGCCTTCGGCGGAAGCCGGAAGGGAGAAGGGAGAAGGGAGAAGGGAGAAGTAAAGTCTTTTCCCGTCTTCCGTCTAACGTTTTCCTGCCTCTCATCCCCTCGCCCATTGCCTCTCGCCTATCGCCCGCGCCCTTCATGCCGTGTTGCGGACTTTTTTGAGGCCGCCGGGCCCGCATTTTATGCCACCGGGAGGTAAAGGCAACGCCGTTTCCAGGCCGGGCAACGAGACCGGAAACGGCGGAAAACCACAATGACCACTCCGCATTTATATATCGTGGCAACACCCCTCGGCAACCTTGAGGACCTGAGTTTTCGGGCCGTGCGCATCCTGAAGGAGGTCGATGTGGTCGCCGCGGAAGACACGCGCCGTTGTGCGAAACTTCTCAACCACGTGGGGGTTACTAAACCCATGATCAGTTATTGGGGCGCAAAGGAGAAAGTGAAGTCCGCCGAGGTTATCAAGGCGCTCGAAGACGGCAAAACGATTGCCCTCGTGTCGGATGCGGGCACGCCCGGCATCTCCGATCCAGGGAGGGTCGTCGTTGCCGAGGCCGTCCGGCGGGGCTTTCCCGTGGTCCCCGTCGCCGGTCCGTCCGCCCTCACGGCCGCCCTGTCGATTTCCGGCATGGTCGCCGACCGATTCGTCTTCGCGGGGTTTCTTCCACCGAAACGGGGGCCCCGCCGACGCACCCTCGAGCAATTACGTTCCGAACCCCACACCCTGGTCTTTTTCGAGGCCCCCCATCGGATCTTCGAGTCGCTGGCCGACATGAAGGACGTCCTGGGAGCGGACCGGGGTATCTGTCTGGCCCGCGAACTCACGAAATGCCACGAAGAAACACTGCGGGGAACAATCGGGGAGGTTCTCGACCTCCTGGAACAGAGCGTCGTAGCGGGAGAATATGTCGTAATCGTCGAAGGACAGAAAGCGCCGGTTGAAGGCGATCTCGAGGCCGCTCTGCGGGACATGGTCGTTTTGATGCGCCGCGGCCAATCCCGTAAGGCCGCCTCCGCCCTTGTGGCCGGGCAGTACGGAATATCCAGAAAACGCATTTACGACGCAAGCCTCGACGGGATCGCCCACGACAGGCCGGACGAGCGACCATGACGCATTTTTTTACACATGGACTCAGCATCAGGCTTGTCAGCAAAAGGCCGATCGGAGGACAAAAAAAAGCTGCTGTGGCGCTTGGTCGGGAGACCGGCCTAACCAGCAGCTTAGGGGAGGTAAAAAAACAAGCTACAGGTCTATTAATACCACGGTTCTCTAATCATGTCAAGAAAAAATTTCAAGATGTCTGATAATTGTGGTTACACCTTACGGGCAAACCCCACCATGGACCGGGGTGCGGCGGTAGTCGCCTAACCTATTGTTACAAAACATAATTCCATGAATTCCCGTTGGCTTATCGGCTCCTTCGCCATACACCTCCTGGCCCTCGCCGTCTTTCTGTCCGTACCCCTCGGCAGGCACCTTGAGCGGCCGGAACCGAGTGTAATGCCGGTACGGCTCCTGCGGGGAATACAACAGCAACGCCACCCCCCCCGGCCGAAGGAAATAACGCCGTCCGTTCAACCGGCGGACAAGGCCCCGCGGACACTTCCGGTCCCCCCCGGGAAACCGGTACGCCGCACTCCCCCGCGGCCCGAAACAACGGAAACGGAAGTCCCGCCGCCGGTACCCGTCACCCCGCCGGCTGTACCGTCGGACCGGGTCCGGGTACCCCCGGATACCACGGCACCCCCCCGGGATGAGGTCGGCCCGCGGATACCTGCGCGCGAGGGACCACCCGGGTCGCCGGAGGGCGGCGCGGAAACCGTGCCCGGTCGGGCGCCCGGGGCGACCCCGCCGGCCCCCGGGACACCTCTGTGGGATTCCAAGGTGGTCGATCGGATCGCCCGGCCGCGTGTTCCCGCCCCCCCGGAAATGACGTTTCACACCGGCGGTCTTAAATACACCACGTACCTCTATCGCCTCAAAGATCAGATCCAGTCCGTCTGGCGGTATCCCGAACGGGAAGGCAGGTTGGGAATCGAAGGCGACCTTCTCATACGCTTCGAGATCCTTGACGACGGTAACCTGGGACCGGTGGAACTCGTCCGGACCTCGGGGTTCCCCAACCTGGACGAGGCCGCCCTTTCCGCCGTGCGGGACGCCGCGCCCTTTTATCCGCTCCCGAAGACCTGGGAACTGAAGTCGTTTACCATAACCGGCCGCTTCATTTATCGTTCCGGCCGGTCCTACATCCGATAACCGGACGGTTCCCTTGACCGTACTTGAACGCCGCGGTAGAATCATGGTCCATGGAACCGGTGGTAATCCGATATCTCGACGGCCGGATGGCCAAAGGATACGCCGCTGAACTCGGCGGCACCGAAGACGTCGTTGCCGTCCGTTTGAGCGTCGACTCGGCTGAAGAAACCCGGATACCGATTCGGGACCTTAAAGCCATCTTCTACGTCCGCTCCCTCGAAGGCGACGAGGATTATCACGAGCAGAAACGTTACGGCCTGCGCGACCGTCTGGATCGGAAAGTTATCGTGCGGTTCAAAGACGGTGAGTTTCTGGTGGGTTTCCTCGACAGTCCGGTACCGTGGAAACACGGTTTCTTCCTCTCGCATAACCAGGACCAGAAGGGTTTCTACCTGGTCCCCGCCGACGACCAGAGCAATAACATCAGGGTCTTCGTGGTCTCGTCCGCGATCTCCGACGTAACAACGCCGTAACACTCATACGGGAGGTCCGGCGCGAAAACCCGGCCGGATCGAGGGACCGCGGTCCCGGCCCGGCGTTATCCTACAACATCCAGGGTACGGACGCGGAAACCCGCGCCGAGGCCCTCGGCGAGAACCCGGCACGCGGCCACGTCAACCCCCGGCGCGGAGACGACCGTTGCCGTTACCTCGGGGAAACGGCGTACGGCTTCACGAATGAAGGCCACGACGTGGTCAAACGATTCGCGACCGAAAACGGGTCGGCAGAGCCGCTCGTACGTCGTCGCATCGTGGGCGTCAAGACTGACCGAAAACACATCCACCAGACCTTCCAGGTCGCCCAGTATATCCCGCCCGTGGTGCCGACTGCCGAGTCCGTTGGTGTTCACGCGGACGCGCCCGCCGCGTGCCTTGACCCACCGCGCCACGTCCCGAACGGCGTCGAGCCGGATCAGGGGCTCGCCGAAACCGCAGAATACCACCTCACGGTAGCGTTGCGGATCCCCCACGGCCTTCGTTATCTCGTCCACCGTGGGCTCCCGTTCGAGACGGAGGTTATGCCCCTTGACGACATAGGACCGGTCCCGGGCGCAGAACCCGCAACGGTTCGTACACTGGTTCGTAATATTGAGATAAAGCGAGTCACGAATAGGGTAGGCGATCCTTCCCGGCCCGGCGTCCGCCCCCGGGAGGCGGAAGAAACTGCGGGCATTCAACGTCGTTATCCGGGCAACGTCCTCGAAGGAGAGTCCCGCCACCCGCGCCAGTCTCCGGGTCGTCTCGACCACATAGGCCGGCTCGTTCCGCTTACCCCGGTAGGGGACGGGAGCGAGATACGGAGCGTCCGTCTCCACCATGAGCCGTTCGACGGGGATGTTTCGCACGACCGCACGCAAGTCGTCGGCTTTCTTGAACGTGAGGGGGCCCGCCACCGAGATATAAAACCCCAGTTCGAGCGCCTCGTCCGCCATCCCGGCGGAGCCCGAGAAACAGTGCAGAAGCACCGGGACCCGTCCGGCGGCCGACTCCCTGAGGATCGCCATGGTATCGTCCTCGGCCTCACGACTATGTACGATTATCGGTGTGTCGGTCTCGACGGCAAGATCGATCTGCCGGCGAAACACCGCACGCTGGGTGTCCCGGGGAGAGTGATCGTAGTGATAGTCGAGTCCCATCTCGCCGAGGGCGACAACCTTGGGATTGCCGAGCCATTCCTTCAGTTCACCCCATAACGCTTCGTCGGCATGGCGGGCTTCATGGGGGTGGAGCCCGACCGCGGCCCATACTCCGTGGTGTTCCGCGGCCAACGCTACCGCCTTCGTCGAACCGGCCCGGTCGGTCCCCACGGTAATGATCGTTTCAACACCCGCTTCCCGGGCCCGGTCGATTACCGCCGCACGGTCCCCGTCGAAGGCCTCCATCTCCAGGTGGCAGTGGGAGTCCACACAGACGGCCTTCTGGTTTGAACGATCAGTCATCGCCGAACAGGGACCGGACCCGGTCCCGGCCTCTTCGGGCCCCTTCAAGGGAATGGACTTCCAGGGTGAGGAGGGGAATCCGTTTTCCGCACAGTTGTACAAGCCGCGAGAAATCGAATCCACCCTCGCCGGGTACCGCGTGCTCGTCCCGGTCGCCGCGGTTGTCGTGCAGGTGGAGTTCGATAACCCTGTCGCCCAGGACCCGCCACCACTCATCGAGCGTTCTTGTCGTGAACATGTTGAAGTGACCGGTATCGAAACAGAGACCAAGACGGGACGAGTCGACTGCATCCACCAGCAGGCGGAGACTCTCGGGCTCTTCTTCGAAGATATTTTCTATCGCTATTCTTCCGCCCCAGGACTCCGACGCATCGAGAACCTTGCGCCACGTATCCACGGAACGATCAAGCCAGATATCCGTGTGCCGGCCGTATCGGAACCGGTCGTAGCCCGAGTGAAACACGGTGATCTCCGGAACCAGAACCGCCGCAACCTCCATGGTCCGGGTAAAACGATCCAGGGTGACGGCATGAATCCGGTCGTCCACGGCACCGGGGGCCAGATCCATGAACGGTCCGTGAATACTCAGGCGGGGACCGTAACCGAGCACATCGAGAATCTTTCGGAGTTGACCGTCCCCGAGACCGTCCAGATCGGCCCCCGAGAAATATAATTCCAGATCCGGTCGGTCGGCCTCGACGAAGGAGCGGAACTCGTCGAAACGCGCGTAGGGCAGGTGAAGGTTAACCCGCCGCGCCAACGGTTTGTTTCTTCGTTGCGGGTTTCTTCGGGCTGCCGTTACCGCTGCCGGCGGCTTTCTTGCCGTTGCCGGCGGAGGACGTATCGCCGGCTTTCGACGATGCGTAACCATCTTTATACCATCCGCCGCCTTTGAGTACAAACGACGTTTGCGAAACCAGCTTTACCAACGATCCCGAACAGGACTCGCACTGGGTGAGGGGATCATCGGTAATGCGCTGGAAAACTTCAACCTGCTTACCGCAGACCGTACACTGGTACTCGTAGATCGGCATTGTTACGTCACCTCCCGTAAAACTAAAGCATTTAGGTTACCACGTATCCCCGATAACTTTTCAAGCATGGGGAAATTGAGACGTTGTGCACACACCGTACTCTTTCCGCCTGCGGACCGCGGCCGATGATCTCCCGCCCGGCTCTTTACCCCGCCCGGCGATCCTGCTATCCTGTAACAAGCCCGGGCGCCGGCACGCGGAACCGTTGACGCCGCGGTACGAACCCCGGACTCACGGAAATGGAGGTGCCGGTGGACGAACCATATTGGCAATTGGTCGGGCGGAAGGTCGAAGTGCGGGCGAACGACGTGACCTACCGGGGCATACTCGTGGAGATGGGCCCCGACGAAATCCACCTGGAATCGGAGGCGGGATGGATCACCCTGCCGATGAGCCAGGTAACGGCGGTCGAACCCGCTGACTGAGACACCCGTCGACTTCATCCCATATCCCCCAACTCGTATTGGATAATGGCAAGCGCCGAAACCGCGGCGGTCTCGGTGCGGAGGGTCCTTGGCCCCAGGGAGGCATCCAGCCAGCCCCGGGCCCGGGCGCCCGCGGCTTCTTCTTTACTGAACCCGCCTTCGGGACCGATACACAGGGTGCAGTCGCCGCTTCCCTGTGCCACGTCCCGAATCACCTGTTTCAAGGACCGCCGGCTCTTTTCCCAGAACAGCACAACGGGCCGCCGAAGTCGATCGAGCAGAAGGGGAAACGGTTCCGGCTCGTGTACCGTCGGGACCCGGGTGCGGCCCGACTGGATCACGGCGGAACGGGCTATCGCCTGCCAGCGTTCCCGCCGGCGCGTCGCTCGCACCTCTGAATGTTCTGCGATCATCGGGGTAATGGACGCCACCCCCAGTTCAACGGTCTTTCGGACAATCCAGTCCATCTTGTCCGCCTTCGGGAGCGCCTGAACAAGATGAACGGCACGGGGCGGCTCACCCGTTCGGGCGTCCTGCCGTTCGCCCCGCTGAATACGCACACGACCCCGCTCGACCCCGTCGATCCGGCCGGCATATCGGCCCCCGTCGCCGTCCAGCAGGGTCAGCCGGTCGCCGCGGCGGAGCCGAAGAACGTTGGTAAGGTAGTGGGCATCTTCCCCTGAGACCAGAACCTCCGGCCCGCGCAGGGCTTCACCGGGGAGGATAACGGCAGGCATCTCAGGATTTCGCTCCGAACATGTGCTTCACCGAATCCTTCAGATCTTCGAAAACGGAACCCGCGGAAGCAGGCGGCCCGATCTCATCGTCACCGTTGAGTTCCGCAAACTCCCGCAGGAGTTCCTTTTGCCGTGCCGTGAGTTTCTTGGGAACCGCCACGGTCACCCGGACGATCTGATCTCCCCGGCCGCCGCCTCTGAGGCGGGTCATTCCCTTGCCCCGCAATCTGAACTCCCTGCCCGGCTGTGTTCCGGTGGGGATTTTCACGTTCGCAGCCGACCCGTCGATTGTCGGAACGGATATTTCGCCCCCGAGCGCGGCCTTCGAAAACGGTATCGAAGCATCCACGTACAGATCGTCGCCGCGGCGCACGAAGACCTCGTGGGGACGGATGCTCAGCTCGATGTAGAGGTCCCCCGGAGGCCCCCCGTGACTGCCCGGTTCTCCTTCGCCGGTCATTTTCAAGCGGGTATCCTCGTCGATCCCCGCCGGAATCCTGACCTTGACCTCGCGGTCCACCTGCACCCGTCCTTCACCCCGGCACGACGGACACGGATCGGCGATGACCGTCCCCGTCCCGCCGCACCGGTGACAGGTACGGGAAATCGTGAAAAAGCCCTGCTGGACATGGAGCTGCCCTCTGCCCTGGCAGGTGGTGCAGGCCGTGGGAGAAGTCCCCGCCCGGGCGCCCGATCCTTCGCACGCATCACACCTCTGCCGGCGCGGGATGGTTATCGTCTCTTCCGAGCCGAACGCGGCCTCCTCGAGGGAAATTTCCATTCCGTACCGCAGATCCGAACCCCGCGTCGGTCTCGGCCCCCGGCGGCGCCGCGCACCGCCCGCGAAGGCGCCGCCGAAGAAATCGCTGAAGATATCCTCGAAGACGTCACCGAAACCGCCGCCGAAATCAAAGCCTCCCGGGCCCATCCCGTCGACCGTTCCGAAACGGTCGTACTGGGCCCGCTTCTCCGGATCGCTCAGTACGGCATAGGCCTCGTTTATCGCCTTGAAACGTTCCTCGGCGTCCTTGTTGTCGGGGTTGCGGTCGGGGTGGTACTTGAGAGCAAGCTTCCGGTAGGCCTTCTTAATATCGTCCTCCGAGGCCTCCCGGGACACCCCCAGGTCTCCGTAGTAATCCTTAGCCGTCACAGAGCAAACCCGAACCGCCGACCACGCCTGCCGTTACCAGGACGCCTTCGGTCACGCCTATTTCTTCTCCTTGTCCACGTCCTCGAACTCGGCTTCGACCACGTCTTCGTCGGCGCCCTGAGCCTCCGCGGCGCCGGCCTCCGGTCCCGCACCGTTGGGGCCGGCAGTTCCGCCGCCGGTGCTTTGTGCCTGGGCACCGGCGTCCTGATAGACGTGTTGCGCGAGGCTATGGGAGGCCTTCGACAGTTCCTCCACCAGGGTTTTCAACTCGGCGGCCTCGGCATTTGCCTGCAGGGCTTTTTTCAACTTATCCAGTGCCGTGTCGATTGCGGCCCGCTCCGCCGCATCGACTTTATCGCCGTAGTCCTTCAAGGACTTCTCAACTGAATACACCAAGGTGTCGGCTTCGTTTTTCACCTCGGCGGCCTCTTTGCGCTTCCGGTCTTCGTCGGCATGAAGCTGGGCATCGTCCGTCATCCGGCTGATTTCCTCTTCCGTAAGCCCGCTGGACGCCGTGATCTTGATCGACTGTTCCTTGCCCGTCCCCAGGTCCTTGGCGGAGACATGCAGGATACCGTTGGCATCGATATCGAACGTAACCTCGATCTGCGGCACGCCCCGGGGGGCCGGGGGTATGCCCACGAGTTCGAAATTGCCGAGGAGCTTATTGTCCCCCGCCATCTCCCGCTCGCCCTGGAAGACCTTAATGGTCACGGCGGGCTGATTGTCCGCCGCCGTGGAAAAGACCTGGCTCTTCCGGGTGGGAATGGTCGTGTTCCGGTCGATAAGCTTCGTAAAGATCCCGCCCAACGTCTCGATACCCAACGAAAGCGGGGTGACGTCCAGAAGAAGCACGTCCTTGACTTCGCCTTTGAGTACTCCCCCCTGAATGGCCGCGCCGATGGCCACCACTTCGTCGGGATTGACACCTTTATGGGGTTCCCTGCCGAAGAATTCCTGAACCCGGCTCTGCACCCGCGGGGTACGGGTCTGCCCGCCGACCAGAACGACTTCGTCCACGTCTTTCGCCGCAATCGATGCGTCACTGAGAGCTTTTCTGCACGGATCCAGGCTCCGGTCGAAAAGATCCGCGGCCATCTGCTCGAACTGCGCACGGGTGATCTTTAACAATAGATGCTTGGGCCCGGTCGCATCGGCCGTAATGAACGGCAGGTTTATTTCGGTTTCCGCCGCGGAGGACAGTTCGATCTTGGCCTTTTCGGCGGCCTCTTTCAACCGCTGAAGGGCCATCTTATCGGCGTGAAGATCGATCCCCGCGTCTTTCTTGAACTCACTCACGAGCCAGTCCATGATTACGAGATCAAAGTCGTCGCCGCCGAGGAACGTATCGCCGTTGGTGGATTTCACCTCCACGACGCCGTCGCCGATTTCCAGAATCGATATATCGAAGGTGCCGCCGCCCAGGTCGTAGACGGCGACCTTCTCCTCGTTTTTCTTGTCCAGGCCGTAGGCAAGGGCCGCGGCCGTGGGTTCGTTAATGATCCGGAGTACGTTGAGACCCGCTATTCTGCCGGCATCCTTGGTCGCCTGTCGCTGGCTGTCGTCAAAGTACGCGGGCACCGTGATTACGGCGTCCGTGACTTCCTCGCCCAGGAAATCTTCGGCGGCGGTCTTGAGCTTCTGCAGGATCATGGCGGAAATCTCGGGCGGCGAGTACCGCTTACCCCGGATCTCCACGTGGGCGTCACCGTTGTCCGCCGCAACGATCTTATAGGGAAGTTTTTCTATCGCATTCCTGACCTCGGGGGAATCGAACTTCCGCCCCATGAGCCGTTTTATGGAAAAGATCGTATTTTCCGGATTCGTGATCGCCTGGCGTTTGGCCACCTGCCCCACCAGACGTTCGTCGGCATCCGTAAACGCCACGACCGACGGTGTGGTCCGCGTCCCTTCCTGGTTGGCGATAACTTCGGCCTCACCACCCTGCATGACAGCGACCACGGAATTCGTCGTTCCCAGGTCGATTCCTATAACTCTACCCATTGGTTTTCCTCCTTCAAAAGGTTAAGGTTCTGTTGCACGATCACCGCACCGGGGCAATCTACCGTCCCGCGGGCGCACCGCTCGTGGTTTTCATTCTTCCGTTTCATTCTCCGCAACCGGTGCTGCGGAGTCGGTTGCATCGGCCTCCGGCCGTTTCGAAACCGAAACCAGGGCTGGCCGGAGTACCCGTTCACCGAGAAGGTACCCCTTACGGAATTCCTCGACGACGATGTTTTCTTCAAGATCGTCCCGTTCCACCTGGCTCATCGCGTGGTGCACGGTCGGATCGAAAGGCTTACCCTCGGCATCGATCGGCGAAACGCCATTTCTTTCCAGGACTCCCCGGAATTCCCGGAGGGTAATCTCCACCCCCTGGACCACGGCCTCCACGGAATCTCCGTCCTTATGCTGGAGCGCCAGCTCAAGGTGGTCCGCAACGGTCAGCAGATCCGAGATGACCTTCTCGGTTGCCCGCATGAGGAGTTCCTGCCGTTCCCGCACCACACGTTTCCGGAAGTTGTCGAACTCCGCGTAGAGCCGGACGTATTTATCGTTCAGTTCCCGATATGCCTGTTCCGCATCGGGAGACGATTCCCCGCCCGGTTCCGGTTCCGCGGTCCCCGTCTCGGGTTCCGCGATCGGATCGTTTCCCTCGGGCGGGCCGCCGGAATCCGATTCGTATGTCCCGTCCGTGATGTTTTCGCCGTCGAACTGCTCTCCCATTACAATCACACCCTCCCCCCGGGCCTTACCCCTCTTCCGAGAATACCCGGGTCAACCAATTGGCCGTCTCTTCGACGATAGACATGATTTCGGGGTAATTCATTCGGGTCGGGCCGATAACGCCTACCGTTCCCAGAATGCGGTCTCCCTGCCGGTACGGCGATGCCACGAGACTGCACTGCTCAATGCCCTCCGTATGGGTCTCCGCACCGATCAATACCTGCACCTTGCCGGCCTGGGCCAGATTATCCAGAAGGACGAGCATACGACGCTTGTCTTCGATCGCCCGGTAGATCTCGCGGACTTTCCCTAAATCCATGAACTCGGGGTGATCCAGCATTTCCGTGCGCCCGCCCACAAAGACCTGCCCCGTTCCCGTGGAGAATACCTCGCAAATAGCCAGGACCTTCGACATGATCGAGTCACAGACCGCCTTGTCTTCGTATACCTCCCGAACGAGTCGCTGGCGGGCCTCCTCTATGGTGGCGCCTTTTAACTCGCGATTGAAAAACCCCGATATCTCGTTCAGATAGCTCTGACCCAATTCCTCTTCCAGGTCCACCATCATGTTGCGGACGATCCCCTCTTCCGTCACCACCACCGCCAGCACCCGTGTATCTTTGAGTCCCACGAGCTCAACCCGGCTGAGCCGGGCAACCGACGCGCCGGGCGCCGACGCGATCCCCACACTGCGGGAGAGCGCGGACACTTCCCTCGTAATATCCTCGAGAAGGGTCGTGGCGTCCCGCCGGATACGTTCGAGCCGTCCCCGCAGACTCTCCACCACGACCTTGCCCTCGCTCCTGCCTTCGTCGCCCTCCATACAGAAATCCACGTACTCCCGATAGCCCTTGTCGGTCGGGAGACGGCCCGCGGATGTATGGGGGTGCTGAAGGTAGCCCAGTTCCTCAAGGTCCGACATGATATTGCGGATCGTCGCCGGGGAGAGCCCGAGGCCGCACCTGCGCGCCACCGTCCGCGACCCCACCGGGGACGACGTATCGATGTGCTCCCGCACGATCGCCATGAGCACCGCTACCGCCCTATCGTCCAATCCCGCCATTTCACCTCTCGCAGAAAGCGTTAGCACTCTCGAATAGAGAGTGCCAATAATCCATATTGTTATGGAGAGCAGGGGTCTGTGTCAACCCCGTTATTGCGAATATTCCAAGCAAAAGGGGGCGATAGCGGGAGTACCGGGTTTTCGCTGAACCCGAAGACCGAAAACGCCCCCGGGCAAGGCCCGGCTACCAGTCCAATTCGCCCCGCAGGAGCCGGTCGTAGAGCCGGGGCGTAAGGAACGCCTGCCGATGCACCTCCTCATCGTAAAAACGGGTCGGGACCTTGCACGGCCGGACCTTGTCCCGAAACCCGCCCCCTTTCGACGCGCATCCGAAGGCCCACCAATTACCTCCGTACGTGGCGATCGAGGCGGTATAAAGATCCACTACCGGGAAAACGCGCCGGAGGACCTCCTGGACCTCCCGCACGATGTTCAAGTGGAAATGCAGAGATTCGGTATGGCTCGCATATACACCGCCTGCGCGAAGCGCTCTGTTCACGGAACGAAAAAACGATTCCTCAAACAGGACTTTGGCAAAACCCACGATATCCGTGGAATCGACGATTATCGCGTCCACCTCGTCCGCAAGCTCCTTGACGAACTCGGCGCCGTCCATGGGCCGCACCTCGACCCGGGGGTCGTCGATGCCCGCCGATACCTTGGGAAAGAACCGGCGGGACGTCTCGATCACCTCTTCGTCTATTTCAATAAAGAAAACCTTTTCAACGGTATCGTGTTTGAGAACCTCGCGGACCGTACCCCCGTCACCGCCGCCGATCACGACCACCCGGCGAGGATCCGGATGGGCATGGAGTACCGGGTGCGCCAGCATCTCGTGGTAGAAAAACTCGTCTTTATCCGTAATCTGAACGATCCCGTCAAGAAGCAGCATCCGCCCGAAGAAACGGTTCTCCACCACCTGAATGCGCTGGTACGCGGTCTTCTTGTCGAACAGGACGTCCGATATCTCATAGACGTACGCAATGGGTGCATACGGGTCTTTTTCCGTAAACTCTATCACTCTCGTCCTCCTTTTATCGTTGAGACTGCCGGGCCGGCCCGGCCCCATCGGTTCAGATCAAGATCGTCTCCGGCACGGCAAATCCGTTGAACTCCGAGGCATAGGAGACGGTATAGGCGCCGCTTGAGAGGATCAATACCCGAGCGCCCACCCGGGATTCGGGCAGGCGGGCACCTTCTTCGATCACGTCGAAACTATCGCAACTGGGCCCCGCAACCGTCCAACGTCCAACCGGGCCCGGATCCTCCACTACGTAATGGTACCGTATGCCGCCTACGGCCTCCATGAGCCCGTTGAATACCCCCACATCCAGGTAAAGCCAGCGTTCACCCCCGGACCGCTCGGCCTTCCCGATAACGGAGGAAACAAATACTCCCGCATCTCCCACGACCGATCGCCCCGGTTCCATGTGGACCTGGATTCCCGGCGGAAAATCCCGCCCGACAATCCCCGCGATCCGCTCCTCGATCGTCGGGACGTCGACCACGGGCCGCGTATAGGCAACGGGATAGCCGCCCCCGAGATTAAGAACCGAGAGCCGCAGCCCCTTTTGTTCAGCAAGACTCCACAGGCGCGCCGCCTTCGTAAGGGCCCCTTCCCAGTTGTATTCCCGGGTACATTGGGACCCCACGTGAAAGGTGATCCCCGCAGCCTCGAGGCCCTTGGCAGCGGCATACTCCAGAAGGGCCACGGCCTCCTCGGTCTCCACCCCGAACTTCCGGCTCAGGGGCCATTCACTTCCTTCGTTGGGCACGGCGAGACGCACGACGACCCGACAGGCCGGAGCATGGACCGCCAACTTGTCCGCCTCCGCAACGGAGTCGAAGGCAAACGTGGTCACGCCATAGGCCACGGCCGCCGACAGAAAGGCCGGGGATTTCACCGGATTACTCGATATGATCCGTTCGGACGACACGCCCAGTTCCCGCAGGACGTTCAGCTCTCCCTCGGAGGCGATTTCAAATCCGGACCCGAGTTCCGCAAGGTGCCGGAGTACCCCCGGGTCCGGATTGGCCTTTACGGCAAAGAAAACCTGCGCTCCCGGGATATTCCGCCCGATAACCTTCACGTTGGCGGCGATCCGGTCCCGATCGATCAAAAGATAGGGAGCCTGGCGGCTTTTGTCCGTCACATATGCCACGGCCTTCCCCAAAACCGACCGGGGAAAGACACCCGGGGGAAGGGCACTTAAATCAAACATGGAGTACGTCGCCCCCCGGGGCGGCCCCGGAGCCGCAACCGGACAGGGGACTGTTCCCGACTCCATTAAAACGTGCGCGTTTTGTCGTCATGTGCACTCGTAAGAGACGTATAACCCGGCAGGATCACGAAACGGTCATTCGCGTCTCTTTTTCGGCGCAAGCGCCCGCTTGGCCGCCGAACGGACAATCTCCGGGACATTACGGCTTACCGAAAGTGTTTTCAGATCACTCTTGGCCAGACGAGAAACAAGGCGCGACGAAATGCCGGGCGGGGTCTTCGGGTTGCTCACCAGGCCGTGAAGGACCGAATAGTTCTTCATCCATTCGCGATTTTTCGAAATAATCCGCAAAATATCGTCTGAGGTGTTCCGGTTTTTCGTAAGGATTTCCACCTCTGATTCGGTAAGTTTCGGATTCTGCATCACCATGCGCACGACTTCCTTGCTGTTGTCCTTCAGGAGTATGCTCCGCACCTCCTGGTTGCCGCGCATGGCCATATAAATTCGTTCCGCGACGGACATGTTCTTTAACTGCTGAAACACCGTCTGGGTGCGTTCGCGTTCCGGCCGGACCTCTTCCGCCTCATATTCCTCTCGGATGGCTTCAAGTTCCGTGGCCTTGGGTACCGGGAGACTCATCGCCTCCGAAGCCTCTCCCCGGATGCGGTCCGGTGTCCGGGGATGGAGCCTGAGAATGGCCAGGATCTCTACGCGGCTCCGGTTTGAGGCCAGGAGTTCCTCGTAAAACGCCTCGTCGTTTTCGTCCGCGAGAAGCAGGTTGAGCGCCTGGACGGAAATCGCCCCCAGGTCGAAACCAATCAGCCGCTGTTCGTCGTTTCCCTGTTCACTCATTACTGTCGTTCCTCGCCTCCCGCGGAGCCCCGAGCGACGGACCAGTGGACAAGGAATTCCCGGTTCCCCTTCGCACCCGGAACCGGAGAATCCATCCAGGCCCCGCCGCCGAAGCCTAATGTTTCGGCGAAATCCAGGATCCCTTCCAGCGCGCCCCGGCGCTTCGTCTCGTCCCGGACGATCCCGCCCTTGCCCACCTCGCCCCGCCCCACTTCAAACTGGGGTTTGACCAAAGCGACAACCCAGCCGCCGGGCCGGACCAGGGATCCGATCGGCGGCAGGACCAGTCGAAGCGAGATAAACGAAACGTCCACCACCGCCGCATCCACCGGGCCGTCGATCGCGGGAGCCGTTATGTACCTGAGATTCGTGCGCTCGTAGAGCTTCACCCTGGGGTCGTTCCGCAGACGCCAATCGAACTGGCCGTACCCCACGTCGACTGCTACGACCTCCTCGGCCCCCCTGCCCAGGAGACAATCGGTAAAGCCTCCGGTAGACGCCCCCCCGTCCAGGATACGGAGTCCCCGTGGATCCACCTCGAAACGGGCCAGACCCGCCGCAAACTCGTCGCCCGCCCGGCCGACGCCGTCCCAACCCGGCCACCCCCCCCCCACCCCCGACGCCG
>CAYYSS010000016.1:0-19087 GCA_964474325.1 uncultured Nitrospirota bacterium | reverse complement strand
AAAACGACATCGCCCAGATTCACAACATCCTGAAGGGCTACGGCGCTGGCCCGCCCGTTGTGAAGGAATTGATCCAGAACGCCGAGGACGCCGGGGCAGAGATTGTTCATCTTGGCTGGCATCCGGGCTTTCCGGACCAGAATCTGCATCCGCTTCTTGACGGGCCGGCGCTCGTGATGACAAACGACGGTCCCTTTAAAAAGCGCGATGACGAAACCATTTGCCGACTGGGGCTCGGCAGCAAGGCGGGCGACAGCCAGAGCATAGGCCACTTCGGTGTAGGCTTGAAAAGCGTCTTTCATTACTGCGAAGCCTTCTTTTTCTTTTCAGAAAACGCGGGCGATTCTGCCGCAATTCAAACTTTCAGGCTGCTGAACCCCTGGAAAGGCCATTCTCATAGTGAGTGGGATACGTTCACCGATGACCTTCGGTTTCTGCTGACGGACACGGTGAAAGGATTGGTTCCGGACGAGGAAAAACCCTGGTTTTGCCTCTGGATTCCGCTTCGAACGAAAAAATGCCTTGGAAATATAGCTCCGATCAAACCTGCATATCCGGGAAACGAGCCGGGTTTCAGCGAGACCCTGCGGCGGATGGTCGAGAAGGAAAGCCCGGCGTTGTTTCCCCTGCTCCGGAATCTTCGGAGCGTGGCTTACTCACGCTATGAAGAAAGCGGCTGGCGGGCGGTCTGTCGTGTGGAGATCTCCGCCGGTGCCAAGCGGCGCCGGTTTCCTGACGCGTTCGAAAGACCGGCCCCCCTCTATGGGAGCGTGGTCGTACGGAAAGGCAATCCCGGCGTAATTCTTGATTGTACCTTTGCCGGACAGGAATACCGTCTTGACGAAGGCTTGGCGGCCGACCTGAAAAACGCCGAAGACTGGCCGAGTGTTATAGGGATCCGGGACGACGGCACTGTTGAAAGCAAGCGGGAAAAAGGCGAACCGCACAGCGCGGTCTACTTTACCCGGCAATCATTGGATGGGTCGAACGGCCCGGCAAAACTGAAGATCCACTGGTCGGTTTTTCTACCTGTGGGCGAACGACCCTGGGACGAGATCGAAATTCCTGACGGAAGCCACGATGTGACGCTCTTTCTTCACGGCTACTTTTTTCTTGATTCCGACCGAAAGAACATCGACGGGCTGGATTCCTGTTTTAAGGACGAAAACACCATCTACAAGCGATGGAACCGCTGTATCGCCACGGAGGGTACGCTGAAAAGGCTCCTGCCGGCGCTCGATGAATTTGTAAAGCGGACAAGGTTGGAAGAAAAGGCCGTAAGCGCCCTGACTGCGGCACTAAAGAAATCGAGGCTGTTTTCCGGGTTCCGGTCGACGATCTGTGCCGATTACAAATGGGTTTACCGCCTGTTGCCGGACGGCGGACACTGGGCTTGTCTGCAGGCAGACGAACCAGTATACGTTCTTCCGCTTCCGAGAAACGGTGAACAGGCGCTTCCTTTCCGTGTTTTCCCCGCGTTAAAGAAATTGGCTGAAATGTGTTGCGTGAGTTTCGGAGAGGCAGAGGACCAACGCTACGTAATGCTTGCCGACCGTGCGCCTTCGCCGTGGAGCGAGAAATTGCTCCAAGACCTTGTTCGGGAAACAACACCCGAGCACGTGAGGGGCAAAGAGGAAGCGGATTATCTTTTGCGCTTCATCCAGGAAAGAAAAGTGGATTATCCCCGAACTGTGGAACAGTTTGCGCATCTTCCCGTCTTCCCGGCCTTTGCGGTCCGGGAGCGTAAGGAACGCCGTTTCTCATACCGCGAGCTTCAAGCCAAAAAAGAAAAAGGCCGCCTTTTCCGTGACGATTCTACCAGGCGTCTGGCCCACGACCTTACAGCGACGTGCCCGGACGCGGATATCGTTCTTGTAAAGGATGACATTTTCCCCGCAGAACCCCTTGTAGCGGCCGATTGTTTCCGCATCATCCTGAGGGCGGATCGCCTGGCCAATCCGGAGAAAAGGCGTCCTCTGCTGGAAACACTACTCCGCGAGTCGCCGGGCTACCGCCCGGCGGAACAGGCGAATCGACGAGCGCTTCGCTATCTTTTACACGGGCAATCTGGTGAAAGGGAAACTGACAAAGAGACCCTCTTTTTTGAGAGCGCCGCAATCGACGATCCGTGCTGGCGGGAGCTGATCGAGGCTGTGTTTGTTCAGACCGACCAGCGCTGGCGCCTGATCGATCCCAGCCTTGCCGTGGAATTGCGCGAAGACGTGCGGAACCGCCTGGATGTTTTTCCTATAAACCATAAAAACGCCGTACGGCTACTCGAAGAGATTGACACCGGAGAACTCGATTTTCGGGCGCTAACGAATGAAGCCCGTATGCGTCTCCTTCTAGAAATTAATGATCTCGCCCTGCTTCGACGTCTTCCTATTCACGAAACGGTGGGTGGAAATCTTTGCACGATCGATGAAAGTTGTTTTCTCGACAGTGATTTCAAGATGGATGACGCCCTGCGGCGGCATTGGCAGGAACTTCTCAGCCGTGCCACCGTGATCCGGCGGGCCCGGGATGCCATGGCCGAGGCCCGGCAGATGGAACTGCTCCAGGTACTCGACTGGCAGGCCGCGGTTGTGCTCGCCCTTGAGTCTCCTGATCCCATCCGTTATGCCCGCGTGATCATGCAGGCCTTTGCCGAGAAGGGATCTGGGGTGTTTGCTAAAAGAGGAGATTCCGATGAGCGCTTGTGGAGTCGAGCCAGGGTAACCCGGTGGCTTCCGCTTCGAGACGGCCGGGGCGTCAAGCCCGAGGACGTCGTCTATCTTCCGGGTGCCGAGGAGGAGGTTCAGCGGCTTCTGGACGCGGAAACCTCCGGCCTTGTCGGCGTGAGGCATCTGTACGGCTGGATTCCGGATCATAAAGGATTCGGAACATTGAAGAGCCTATTCCCGAGGGAGGAAAACTCCCTGGAACTTCTCGGAATGTTCCTTTCTGAACGCGACGATACCGGGCTCGGCCTTACCGAACTATCCGGCGGCGAGGATCTTGCCGATCTTGTCAAGGTCCTTGATGGAATCGATCCCGCGGTCCTGCCGGTTTTTCCGTTGATTTCCGCCCTTGCGACGGAACACGAGAAACTCGATACCGTCACAGAGAACCTCGCCAAACCCTACCTGTTGAGAAACGTCGGCCCGGACAGGGCCCGGGCGATCCTCCAGTATCTTGCGGAAAAACATGAGGCAACCGCGGGAGACGCCGGGTTTCGAAACGCCTGCATGGCGTGGTTTGCAAAATACTTGAAATCGGCCCTGGATTTTGGGGTTTTGCGTGAGATCATCGGCGACCTGTGCCTTCCTAGCCGCGCCGGCGACTGGAAAACCTCCACGCGCCTGTCCATGCCGAGCCAGGGGCTCGCCCTTGGCGATCAAGTCGATGAGCGAGTGGCCTCTCTCTTAAAAGACGTCGCGCCGAAAGGCGCGTTGCTGGAACGATCAGATACGCCTGGAGCTGATACCGGCAAGGGTTACCATCGGCGGGACATCGAGGAGTCCGAGGACCGTATTTGTACCTTTTTCAGCTCCTTTCAGAACATCGTACCGCATGAGTTGATCGGCGCGGTAACGGCTTTGTTCGGTCGATCCGAACGGATTGATCGATTCACTCGTTCCATGCTCGGAGACCAGCGCCTCGAAACCGTGTTGCGGGAGATGCTTTGTACGGAAGACGAACGTGAGAATGGTTCCATGCCGTCGCGGCCATACCGCTTCCTCGTGGAAATCGTCGAAGGTGAAACACGTCGTGTCCGATCGGTCGCCGGTCCGCTTTTCAAAGCTCGAATTGCCGGCGATCCTGAAAGCCTGCTCTTCGGCGACCATCGAGACATGTGGTGGAGTGTGGACGTCCCGGGCGCGGAGCCGGGACATTATCGGGGTCTTCGCTTGCTGCGGGTTCCGAGGAACGAAAACGCGGACCCCGGCAGTCTGGCAGCACGGTTGCGGCGCACCGCGGAACTGATAATTTATCACGTCTACACGAACCGAGCCCGCCACGTTTCGCTTGAAGACCTGTGGGAAAAACTCTCCGCGACGTCCCAGCGCACTCTTCGGAGATCGCAGGCCTATTTGTTGAACAATGGCGAGATGTACCTGAACCAGCTCGGCGTGCGAGGCGACCGTCATCTTGAGGATAACCTGCAACGCTGGAGAAACGCTTCGAAACTTCGGGCGGAAAGCGAAGAGTATCCTGCACAGACGGAGCGCCTTGAGAAAGAGTCGGAAACGGAGCGTCGAAAGGCCCGCGATGAACTTCAGCGCCTGATTGAACACGAAGAGCATGTGCGACGTATACTCGTTCAGGCCCTCCGGCGGAAGATGGAAGACTACCAGTATGAAATCCGGTCGATCCCTTTTGAAATATTCCAGAACGCGGACGACGCCTACCAGGAACTCGCCTTCCTCAAGAACGAGGGGGAATCGACAGTTCTCTCCGAAGACGCATTGTTCGTAGTCCGGATGAACGAGGACGGGGTTCTGTTTGCCCATGCGGGCCGCCTGATCAACCAGCACAGATATGCGGAGTACGAGGCCGATCGGAACCTGGGCTTTGACCAGGATGTTGAAAAAATGCTCACGCTGAACTTTTCGGACAAAAGTCCTGAGGGTCGGAGCGATGGACAGCTTGACGTGACAGGAAAGTTTGGTCTCGGCTTCAAGAGCGTCTTTCTCTTTTCGGACGAACCGCATATCGTGAGCGGCCGGCTGGCGTTTTCCGTGCAGGGCGGATTCTTGCCGGTTCCGTTAGACCCCAACACACCACGTCATTACCAGGAGCTCCTTAGGCGTTGGTTTGCCGATCGGGACCGCAGGTCCACACTCCTTTCCCTGCGTCGGGGCAGCCGGGTTACGGCGGAGCCGAAAGAGATGACTGAAAAATTCCGGCGGCTCGTCGCTCCCCTGTTAGCCTTCGCACGTCAGATCAAGGTTTGTGTTATTGAATCGCCCCTGGGTCTGCCGGAGAGAATACGTTGGGAGGAACGCCGGTTTTTTCTCTCCGATTATATTTTCACAGCAAATCCGCATCGAATGATGCGAAATACGGGTGATCGCTATTTTGTCTTTCGGGCACCCGCGCACAATGACCCGACCGCCACTTCCGCAGTTCTGTTCAGGCTGGACAGCCAGGGTTTTGCTCCCTTTGATCCGGAAATCCCGTCGATCTGGATTACGGCCCCTACCAATCATTGTGAAAGCTGGGGCTTTGCCGTAAACGGCCCCTTTGTTCCCGATGTCGGCAGATCCCAGCTTGCGACCCAATGGGAGAAGAATCGATCTGTGGCAACCCGAATCTCCGAACTGCTGGGAAGCTCTTTGATTGATCTCTACGACTTTTGCAGCGAGCGGTGGGAAGAAGCAAGGCAACAGCTCGGGCTGGAGCCGGGGCTCGGGCCGGATGATCTGTTTTCCTCGCTCTGGAAACTGTTCACGCGAACACCGGTCCGGTCTGCAGACAACCCCGGCGATGCGGCTGACCGACTTTTCAACACACTTTTATGGGATGAGGGAAGAGGTTATGTCGCCTTACTTTTTGAACGTCCGACCCTGCCGACCGGACTGCCGGGTGAATATGGTGGGCTGACGACATTGGGCGATGTCCGGTATTGCCTTTCGGGAATCGCCGATTCGAAAACCGAAATCTTCGAGGTCTTCTCGCGGTGGGAACCCTTCAAGAAAAAATATGCTCCAGGCAGCCTTGTCTCGAAAGAGCGGATTGCCAGTCATGTGCCGCGGCGGCTCCGGAACGCTCCGGAAAAACGCTGGGAACCAGAACCATTACGTCTGCAGGATCTGCTGGCCCTCGTTTCAGACAGGAAGCCCGGCGTTCAGGCGGAGGAGGCAGCCCTCCTTGGCACTGCCCTTAACAAAAAGATGTTCAAGGACGCCGGCATCCTACAGGATAGAAACTGGGAAGAATGCGAAAACATACTTTCGCAATGCCGTTTCAGAACACAAAAAGGCGATTTTCGCATAGCGACTGATCTTGTCTGCGGGACGGAAATACGGGATCTTGTCTCGAAGGATGAAGCAATGCGGGCACGGTTTGCGCCGAAGGATCGTGTTCTTCACCTGGAGTACTGTGAAGCGGGTATCGGATTCTTCGTGCTCTGTCGGGGTAAGCTGAAGGCCCCGGCCGAAGAAGCGCTGGCTCGTTGGGCTCGCAGAGCCGGACCGTCGGCGCTGCCGCATGTGTTTCGATACATTCTTGAAGGGGAACTCTGGGAAAGCATGGTCAACAGTCTGGGAAGGGACTGGTTGAATGACTTTATGAAAACGGAGTCCTTTCAAAGCTTGGATGAAAATGACCAAAAAGAGCTTCAGTGGAGATTTCGTATTGGTTACGGTTCTGTCCCTATGCGGGAGGAGCCGAAACCGCCACCCCCTTCCGACGTTCTACAAAGGATTTATGACTGGTGGCAAAGAGAAAGCGGAAGGCGGACCTATGAATATGAAAGGAAGATTTTTCCAAACGGGCAGAGAATCCGCTTGGAACGCTTCGACATCGAAAAAATTGAAAACGACCGTGAATGCCGTGAGCGCTGGCTCACGCTTTTCATGCTCGGTTCACTCCAGACAATCGGGCGTGCTAAACCCGGACAACATCGCGGATTTATCGAAATGGCGCAAAACAAGGGATGGATTGAAAAACTCGCGGTCCCGGACGCAAACCCCAGGTCATGGCTTGATATTATTGATGAATATCTTGATGAATATCTTTCGGTTGATCCTGTTTACTATCACTGGATGCGGGAGTTCATAAGTTTTTACGCATCCGCCAATTGGCTTACCGCGCATGTCTACAGTTTGTGGGAGGTAGAAAAGAAGGAACAGCCCTTTGAGTTAAGAGAAATATTCACGGTGCGGGCAAATCCCGTGCTAACGGGCTCCGGCCTGGACGCGCCGCCACTCGACCGGGCCTTGGGGATCGGTGCAAATTTTATCGTCCGGGAACTTTATCGAACCCGTGTTCTGACGGCTATGGTCGGGAAATATCATGCGTTCGTTCCAGGCAAGCAGGTACGAAATCTTCTGGAAAAATGCGGATGGGGCAATGACAAAAATATGCCGAAACCGCAATTGTCGCAATCAATTTACGAGTTTCTAAAGAGGAAAATGGACGGGGTGTCAGCAACTTTCAACGATGACTTCGACATTCCTTTCTGGATACTCGCCAATAATCCGGAACTTCAGATGGACGTGATGGGATACACGGTGCCGGAACTTGAAACAGGAGAATATGACGATGACTGACCCGGACAATAGGATTCCGGTTTTTGACAGCGGAGACCTCGTCGTCCACGCTGAGCACGGCCAGGGACGGGTCAAGCTGGATGAAGGGGAAACCGTTATTGTTCGCTTTTCGCATGGCCTTGAGGAGTGTGCGAAAGATAATCTCAAACTTTTTTCCGGGCCGGAAAGGGCCTTGCTTGCAGGTGAATCACACCCTGAAGTCGAAGTCTGGCTGAAGCTGCAGGCTGAGGCCATACGGTCGGTCAACGATATGTGGGGTGTCTTCTCCCCCTCCAGGATCACGCTCCTTCCTCATCAACTTTGGGTCTGCAGGAAAGTTCTTGAGTCCTGGCCGACGAGATGGCTGATTGCCGACGATGTCGGTCTCGGAAAAACTATTGAGGCCGGCATCATTCTCTGGCCCCTGCTCTCACGGGGCGTGGTTCGGCGGCTGCTGGTTCTGTGCCCTGCAAAGCTTGCCGAACAGTGGCAGTATCGGCTCCGAACCATGTTCGATATTCGTCTTACGATGTATAGCCCCGAGGTCGACAGACCAAAAGCGGACTACTGGAACACCCATAATCTTGTCGTCGCCTCCTTTCATACGTTGAGGGTTGACAGGAACGAACGTCACGATCGACTGATCGAGGCGGACGGATGGGATCTTGTAGTTGTCGACGAAGCGCACCACTTCAATTACGACGAGGACGCCGGACCGACTCTTGGATATCAACTGGTGAAAAAGCTACAGGATGCGGGCAAGATTACATCCCTCCTTTTTTTTACAGGCACGCCGCACAGGGGCAAAAACTTCGGGTTTCTTGCACTGCTTTCCGTGTTACGCCCGGACCTCTTCAATCCTCGCAGACCCCTTCATGAACAGATCGGGCACCTTTCCCGGGCAATGATCCGTAATAACAAGGAATGCGTCACGGATATCAAAGGGAAAAAGCTCTTTAAAAGGCCTGTCGTCACACGGCACGACTACCGGTATTCTGTTGAAGAGACGGCATTCTACAAGATGCTCTCGGAATTCATTGCAACCGGTAAGGCCTACGCAGGATCACTGAACTCGGCGCAGGGAAGTGCCGTCATGCTGGTATTGATCACGATGCAGAAACTCGCGTCGAGTTCAATTGCAGCTATTCGTTCAGCGATTCTGAGCCGAATCGAACGCTTGAAAGAAGCGCAGGAAGATTTCCAAAGGAGGCTGGAAGAGGACGAGCGCGCTGTGGAAAGCGCCAGGAGGGCGGCTGAAACCGGAGATTATGACGCGGCGAACGATGCTTCCGAGAAAGTTGTTCGCGCATACATCAAGCTTATGGCGGATGAGACCGACCGTTTGAAGGATCTTCTGGCTGCTGCGGAATATGTCAGGAGGGAAACCAAAATTTCCGCAATCATCGAATGGCTTAATAATTTCGAGGAATCCCGGTCCGTTCTGTTTTTCACCGAATACAAGGCAACTCAGGCTTTGCTTATGAAAGCGCTCGCCGCAGAGTTTGGCGACGGTTGTGTTGTATTTATCAACGGCGATGGGGCAGTTGATCTGGAACCGGGGGGCAAGGACGGGGCAAGAACCATCAGGATGCGCCGAGAAGAAGCAGTGTCGCTATTTAATGACGGCAAGGCGCGCTTTCTTGTATCGACGGAAGCGGGCGGTGAAGGAATCGACCTCCAGGAACACTGTCATAATCTCGTTCATGTTGATTTGCCATGGAACCCGATGCGCCTGCATCAGCGAGTCGGACGACTCAACCGGTACGGTCAGCAAAAACGGGTTGAGGTTGAAATCTTCAGGAATCCCGACACGATCGAGTCGCGGATCTGGACAGTTCTCGATGAGAAAATACAGAAAATCATGCAGGCCTTCGGTGCGGTGATGGAGGATCAGGAGGACCTTATGCAACTTGTACTGGGCATGACGGATCAAGGTGTCTTCGAGCGGCTCTTTTTTGATGCGCCTGCAAAGCCTCCGAAGAGTTTTAAAGATTGGCTTGACGTTGAAACGGGTACTCTTGGCGGTGAAGACGTTGTGGAGGTTGTGCAAGAATTGGTCGGGAATGCGGCCAAGTTTGATTTTCAGCAGGCATCCGAGCAGATACCCAAGGTGGACCTGCCGGCGCTGAAACCTTTTCTCGTGCGATCGGTGCAGTGGAATAAACGGCAGGTGCGTGACGAGGGAGGCGGGATATCGTTTAAAACACCCGAAAGCTGGTTTTTGGAACAAGGGGTTTTTCCATCGTACAGAGGGCTGCATTTCGACCGGCATCGAAAGGTGGGGAGGACGGACACGTCCGTTGTCGGTGTTGGACACCGGGTCATGGACGCGGCGCTGAAACAGGCGCTGAGGATTTCATCGAATGTTACCTACATCCCGGGTAAACGGCTGAAACGTTCGCTTTTCCTTTTTTCGATCGAAGATCGTGTGACGGGAAGCGAGACGCAGGTCCGTCGCTACGTTGTGGGCGTGGAAGAAGGAGAGGATGGGAAGTTCGTTTTGCTCAAGGACTGGGAGGTTATCGAGAAGCTTAACGCGTTGGACGTAAAGCGAATGTCTGACGATGCACACAAAGCCGGCAATGGAACCGATCATACGGTTCACGAAAACAGCTTGGTCAACGCACACAAGCTGATTCAGAGCCGGTTGGCTGAGTTCAAGCTACCATTTCGTGTACCGGAGATCCATTTTCTTGGAGCACTTCTGAGAATATAGAGACAGAACTCGGGGATGGTACATGTGAGTCAGATCCCTGCGAAGACCGGCCTGGACGCCTTTCTCAGGGTCCGGGTCCGGCGGTGGGCCCGTAAGGCATAGGAAACCAGCCGATCCCGGGCGTCTTCATCCAGCCCGGCAACGGCGCTGCAGATGGCCATTCCCTCGCCGTAGAAAAACTCGCGGTTTTCATCCATGGCATCGCAGGCCATGAGATCTTCCATCGACTGGAGAATAACCGCTTCGCATAAACCTTTTACACCCTTCATAGCTCCCTCCTCAGCCCTGTTGTGCATCGCATAATCGTTTCGACAGACGTAGAGAAGCAATAACCGGACCAGCCGGCAGACGGGATTACAGAAACCTAAGTTGGAATGTAAAAGTACTTTTTATCAGGGAGTTACGGAACGATCTGTACGACACAGGGCGAACCGCCGCTGTCGATTGAAGGGCGTTCGTCATCAATTTGACGGCAATCGGCGCCGAAAAGCGCAGCAGGATCCCGTCTCAGTTCCCGTCAAGGGCGGCCAGCAGGCGGTCCGGCCTGATTACCGACGTTCCCAGTTCTCCCACAACAACTCCACCTGCCGTATTGGCGATCTCCGTCGCCGCCTCCGGCGTCAGCCCGGCCGCCCGCGCCAGCACAAAGACGGCGGCCACGGTATCACCCGCACCCGTTACATCGAAGACTTCCCGTGGGGCCGCCCGAACGTGAAAAGGCCGGCCGCGGCGGCGCACAAGCGTCATGCCGTCTTCACCCCGGGTAACCAGTACCGACTTCGGCCCGAAACGCTCCATCAGCCTCCGGGCCGCCCGGACCAGGGTCGCCTCATCCACAATAGCGATCCCCGACGCCCGGGCCGCCTCGAGTACGTTGGGCGTCACCACGGAAACACCGCGGTAGTACCGGAAGTGATCCACCTTGGGATCGGCTATCACGGGGCGACGGCCGGCACCGGAAACGATATCCGCCACGAGTCCCGCCGATACAACCCCCTTTGCATAATCCGACACCACCACGGCATCCACGTCCCCGACGGCGGAAGCCACGGCGCGCCGCAGTTTTTTCACGGCGGTCGCGTGTAAAGGCTTGATCTCTTCCCGATCGAAGCGCACAACCTGCTGGTGGTGGGCGATAACGCGTGTCTTGGACGTGGTCGGACGGTCCGACAGACTGATAACCCCCTCGGTATCGACGCCGTCTTCTTCCAGGAGTGCCTTGAGACGCCTCCCCGCGGCGTCGGTCCCCACCGCCCCGATCAGCCGGACACACCCTCCGAGGGAAACGATATTACGGGCCACGTTGGCGGCACCCCCGGCCATCTCGCTTTCCCGTCCCACGTGGACCACGGGAACGGGGGCCTCGGGGGAAATACGGGAAACGGCGCCCCAGAGGTACCTGTCGAGCATGAGATCGCCCACAACCAGTACGGTCCGGCCCCGCAGACCCTCGATCAGATCCCCGTATCCTTTATTTGAACCGCTCAACCCGCTCCCCCCCTTTAACCAGTCCGGGCCTTCTCCCGGTTTTCGTCACGACGCTCGAGCAGACACACCGCGTACGCCTCGATTCCCTCCCGCCGGCCCACGGGCCCCATCCCCTCCGCGGTCTTTGCCTTGAGGTTGATACGGTCCGGATCCAGCCCCCCCTCGCGAAGGCTTTCCCGGATCGCCGCCACATGGGGTCCTATTCGGGGTGCCTCCGCAACAATGGTGCAGTCGATCCACCGGATTGCGTAACCGTCCGCCTCGGCCCCGGAGACGATCTCCCGGAGAAGGCCCACGCTCCGGGCCCCGCGCCAGCGTTCGTCCGTATCCGGGAAATGGGTCCCGATATCGCCGCGGCCGAGGGCGCCGAGCAGGGCATCGATCACCGCGTGGGTCAACACGTCGGCATCGGAATGCCCGGCCAGCCCTTGATCGTGGGGCACCGTGAATCCTCCGAGCACCAGCGGCCGGCCGCTTACCAAGCGATGGGAATCGTAGCCGTGGCCGACTCTCATCAAACGCCTTTTCGGCGTTCCTTAAGGATCGCCTCCGCCAGGATAAGGTCCAGGGGGGTCGTGATCTTGATGTTGGTTCGCTCCCCCTCCACGACCCGCACCGTGCCCCCGAAACGTTCAATCAACGCGGCGTCGTCGGTGGACCAGCCGCACCGCTTCCCGGCCACGGCCTCCTTGTGGGCCTTGATGAGCGGGGCAAAAGGAAATACCTGTGGCGTCTGTACCGCCCGGAGAACGTCCCGGCGGGGAGTCGCGGTCACCCGACCCCGGTCATCGACTTCCTTGATCGTATCCTGCACGGGAACCCCCGGAACAACAGCCGCGCCCGGCAGTGCCGCCTCAATCACCCGCGCTACCAGTTCCCGGCTCGCCAGGGGACGTACGGCGTCGTGGACCAGAACGAGTTGCGGAAAAGGTTCCCGGACAAGCCGAAGTCCGTTGTATACCGAGGCCTGCCGTTCTTCCCCCCCGGGCGCGATGCGCCGGACTTTTCTGAACCTGCACGCCTCTACCAGGGCAACCACGTCCTCCATATCTTCTTTCCGGAGTACCGGTATGATCTCGCCGACGGCTTCCACCGATTCCAGGAGTTCCAGAGTCCATTGTATGACCGGACGGCCGGCTATTTCCAAAAAAGGTTTCCGCGCCCCTTTACCTATCCGCCGGCCCAGGCCCGCACCGGGCACGATCGCCGTTACCGAGGGCGTGTCCCTCTTGTTCGCCACCCGAAGACCTCTACCTGCCGTTCTGCGGTTTTGCGAAGATCATTCGCCCCGCCGTGGTCTGCAGTACACTTGTCACCTCCACGTCTACGGTACGGCTGATCAGGTCCCGCCCCTGTTCCACGACGACCATTGTGCCGTCGTCCAGATACGCCACCCCCTGGTGGATTTCTTTGCCTTCTTTCTGTACGTAGACCCGGAGACTGTCGCCGGGAAGGACGGGGGGTTTCAGGGCGTTTGACAGTTCGTTGATATTCAGGACTCGCACACCCTGCACATCGGCAACCTTGTTCAAATTGAAATCGTTGGTAACGACTTTGGCCAGTCGGGACTTGGCAAACGCAATAAGCTTGGCGTCCACGTCCCGGATCTTCGGGTAGTCGTCCTCCACAATGCGCACCTCGAGCCCGGCGATACTCTGGAGTTTTTTCAGGACGTCCAGGCCCCGGCGACCGCGGGTCCGTTTCGACGGATCCGACGAGTCGGCGATATGCTGAAGCTCCCCCAGAATGAACTGGGGCACGTAAAACGGTCCCTCGAAAAAACCCGTCTCACATACGTCGGCGATACGGCCGTCGATGATCGAACTGGTATCGAGGACCTTTGCCTGCTCCTCGGCGGACTCCGACAGCAGGAGGGCCCTCAGGCCGCTGACGGTAAGTTCTCTGCCCCGGGCCGCCCCTGCCGAAAGGCCGACGACAACGCCCAGGGCGCGGCTGAACACGGTGACGTACTCGCGTATCGGCCCGTCGATAACCTCCCGGATTGACGAAGCGACGAGTTCGCCCGCCCCGTACCCGAGGGCCATACCCGCCAGAGCCCCGAACAGGGTGCCGTGGGAAACGCGGGCGAGCCTGAAATCCAACAACCCGGCAAGTGTCCCCAGGGTAAGTCCCCAGACGCATCCAACCACGGGACCGGTCGGAGTTCCGTAAAAAAGAACATATCCGAATAAAGCCGAAAAAACCGGAATAAGCATCCTGAATGCCATGGGCTTACCTCCTTTCTATCGACGTAACGCTCACAACAGACACCTATGTATCATGTTATTTTCCGGCAGCCGCACACCCCTTGGATTGAACCGATACCGGGGGGGAGGAACCTCCGGGAAATCCTGTCGACGTCCCTACCCGTCCCCCTCCGTTCCGTCGTCCTGTCCCCCATTGTACCAGCCTTCCTCCCGGTCTCAAGCTCAGGTAAGAGAGCCGCTCTGTTTAAGGACGACGAAAAACAGCCGGTCCCCCCGCTGTACGTAGAGAAGGACCCCGCGGGCCGCCCGGTCCAGCTGCTCAACGAAACGTTCCGGCCGCTCGATCGGCCGGCCGTCTACTTCACGGATCACATCACCCCTGCGGAGTCCCGCCAGCCACCCGGGGCTTTCCGGATGGACCCTGCGCACCACAAGCCCCCGGACCCGGGCCGGCAGATCCAACTGCTTTCTGGTCGCCGGACTCAGAGCCACCGTCTCGATCCACTGTTCCGCCGAACGGAACGCCCTCCGGGGCGTTTCCCGGTTCCACTGAACCACCGGCTCCGGTACCGGCCGGGCAGGGGGGGCCGCAACGTTGAGGTGAAACACCAGAGCACGTCCGTCACGGATAACGTCAACGACAACCGACCGGCCTACCGGCGTGGTAGCCACCCGGTTACGGAAATCCGCGGTCCCCTGGACCGCTTTCCCGTCGTAGCCGACGATCACGTCACCGGGTCTCAGTCCCGCCCGTTGTGCGGGTCCCGCCTCCAGGTCCGCCACGAGAGCGCCCCGCACTTCCCCGACCCCGAGACGTACCGCGAGGGCCGGATCGATCTCTTGGATGGAGAGCCCCAGCCAACCCCGGTCCACGTGGCCCGCGTTAAGGAGCTGGGTGAGGACGAAACGGCAGAGATTGCTCGGAACGGCGAAACCGATTCCCTGGTAGCCGCCGCTTTCGGAGATGATGGCAGTATTGATGCCGATCAGCGCCCCCGCTGCGTTGACGAGAGGGCCGCCGGAATTCCCCGGGTTTATCGCGGCGTCGGTCTGGATAAAATCTTCGTAATCGGTGATCCCGACCCCGGTTCTGCCGGTGGCGCTGACGATTCCCATGGTAACCGTCCTGGCCAGGCCGAAAGGACTGCCGAGGGCCAGGACGAAATCCCCGACCCTGATCTTGTCCGAATCTCCCCAGCGGACCGCCGGGAAATTGCCCCCGTCGATGCGCACCACCGCAAGGTCGGTCTTGGGATCGCTTCCCACGAGAACCCCATCGTACTCCCGCCGGTCCTGCAGAGTAACCCGGATTCTCCCGGCCCCCTGAACAACGTGGTAATTCGTGAGAATAACCCCGTCAGTCTCCACGATAACGCCGGAGCCGGCGTGTTCGTCCCGGTCTTCGGAGCGGAGGGGGGAGCGGCGGGACAGCGGGCCGAGCGTATTCGCCCCCCGGGAATTCCGGTACGCAACTATGTTGACGACCGCGGGCGCAACGTCGGCCGCGACACGGGAAAACCCTTCTTCCGGGAGGATGTTGCCGGTAGCCCGGGAAACACGCTCCACGGTCGCCACGCCGACACCCTGGTGCCCCGCGACGCCTCGATATCCGTACCAGCCGTAACCGAGAGCGAACCCGCCGAGACAGACAAGGACCAGGAAGAAGAGTCTGCCCCTCACCTTCCCCCCTCCGGCCCCCTAACCGTCTGCCGGTTTCGGCAACGCGGTGGACCGTAAGTACAGTTCCCTGAGTTGCTTCCCGTCGACAGTGGAAGGAGCCTCGCTCAACGGGCAGACCGCCTTCTGGGTCTTCGGAAAGGCGATCACGTCGCGGATCGACTCGGCCCCTACCATCAGCATTACCAGCCGGTCGAGACCGAAGGCAATGCCGCCGTGGGGGGGGGCCCCGAAGGCCAGGGCCTCGATGAGAAAACCGAACTTCTCACGGGCCTCGTCGTCGCCGATGCCGAGGGCGGAAAACATCTTCTTCTGGATTTCCGGCCGGTGAATACGGATACTCCCGCCGCCGACTTCATATCCGTTGAGCACCAGGTCGTAGGCCTGCGAACGGATTTCGCCGAAGCGATCGGACTGTTCCTCGTCGAGCAGGGGCAGGTCCTCGTCAAGACATGCGGTAAACGGGTGGTGCAGGGCCACCCATCGGCGCTCCTCATCGTCGAATTCCAGGAGAGGAAAATCCGTAACCCAGACGAACCGAAACCCCGGCTCAACAAATCCGGCACGCTTTCCGAAATCGAGTCTGAGTCTGCCGAGTACCTGGGACGCCACGGCATCACGATCCGCGACGAACACCATGAGGTCGCCGTCTTCCGCCCTGAGCCGGTCACGGACGGCGCCGAGGACCTCTGCGGGGAAGAACTTGGCGATCGGCGATTCAAACCCCTCGCCTTTACACTTGACCCAGGCCAGCCCTTTCGCACCGTAGGACTGGGCCGTCTCGGTCAGGACGTCCAGTTCTTTCCGGGAACTGCCCGCAAGGCCCGGGGCACGGAGCCCGCGAACCCGGTCACCCCGCTCGAGGGTGTCGAGAAATACCTTGAACGAACTTTCCCGTACCAGGTCGGCGACGTCCCGGATCTCCAGACCGAAACGGAGATCGGGTTTATCCGAGCCGTAACGCTCCATGGCCTCGGCGTAGGACAGCCGGGGGAACTCCAGGTCGGGTGTGCCCGGAAACATGGCCTCGAAGGCGGCCTGTATCATACGCTCGGAGATACCCATAACGGCCTCCCGACCGACAAAGGACATCTCCATATCAACCTGAGTAAATTCCGGCTGACGGTCGGCCCGGAGATCCTCGTCGCGGAAACACCGTACGATCTGGTAATACCGGTCGAGCCCGCCCACCATCAGAATCTGCTTGAAGAGCTGGGGAGACTGCGGAAGCGCAAAGAACGCGCCGGGATTCACCCGGCTCGGCACGAGATAATCCCGCGCCCCCTCGGGCGTGGATTTCGTCAGAACCGGGGTTTCCACCTCCATGAACCCCTCTCCGTCCAGGAACCGCCGGATCGCCCCGGCGATCCGGTGGCGGGCTCGGAGATTCTCCAGTATACGGGGGCGGCGCAGGTCCAGATACCGGTGTCGAAACCGGAGGTTCTCGGAGGCCTCCACGTCGTCTTCGATCTGAAACGGGAGCACCTTGGACTCGTTGAGCACGTTCATCCGGCTGACCACGACTTCCACCTCACCCGTGGGGAGCGACGGGTTCTCCGTCCCCTCGGGCCGTTCCCGGACCCGGCCGGTGATTTCCAGAACGAACTCGCTCCGCAAGCGGTGAGCCGCCCCGTGGAGGTCGCCGGACTCCTCCGGAGAAAACACGATCTGGGTCACCCCGGACCGGTCCCTGAGATCGATAAATACCAGGCCGCCGTGATCCCGCCAGCGCCAGACCCACCCGTTGAGGGTAACGGTCTCGCCGATATGTTCCCTGCGGAGCTGTCCGCATGTGTGCGATCGTGCCATCTCTTGTCTCTAATCTCCCTGAACGAACCCGGCCCGAAGGCGGCCGCGGTTGAAATAATGCCCGAAAATCAAGCGGATTATTCTATCACAGGAGCAACGACCGCATTCGACGCACGCGACCCGGTTTTTGTTCACGATTCGCCATGCACGATCTTTCGAACCATTCAGCCACGGATGGACCCGGATTGACACGGATGAACGAACAGGCAAAACAGCGGAAAACTTTTTTAGCCACGGAGGGCACCAGAGCACAGAGAACGGATACGGAAAGGGGTCGGTGAACCCGCCTTCGGCGGAAGGAAGACGGGAGAAGGGAGACGGGAAAAGTCGGCAGTCGGCGGTTGGGCCGCACCTCTCGCCCCTTGCCTCTCGCCCATGGCCTATGGCCCCTTGCCCATCCTGTCCTCCCCTCGCCTATCGCCCATAGTCCCTCGCCTATCGCCCATTGCCTAACGCCTTTCGCCTGCGCCTTTCATGCTGTGTGGCGGATTTTCTTGAGCGCCTTGCACCCGATTTATGCACCTGTAAGGTTTATTTCCGAAAATACAGGTAGGCCCCGATCAGAAACGGTTCAAAACGGATAACCATCGCATCGAGAAACTGGCCGAAGAACTGCCAGACGAAGTGAGCGGCCCCGGCAGTACCGTATCCTACGGCGGCGATCGACCGGCTCAGGTCCTCACCCACGGAAAAAAAGACGGTGAGGCCGTGAACGAGCAGGAGGATACCCAGGGCCTCCATGTAGATCAGCTTTTTCCGAAGCGTGGGGAAGAATGCCGCCATGATCGCCAGGGTGAGGGGTACGTTGAACGTATACGACGCCGTCTTGACGTCCACGTCCATGATGAGATCGGCCGGGTATCGGCGTACCACGAACCGTACGCGAACGCCCTCTCCCGTCACCGTGGTCTCCTCGATCTCCACGTGCTTGACTACCGCTACGGCCTGGGAAGCCGCCGCGGTGACCACCCTGCCGTAGGGGCCCTTCGCGGCAACCCAGAGCCCGAGAAAGAGACCGTAGGAAATTACGAAGATCAGGAGCGCCAGCAGAAGCCGGCTACGCCGCGGGCTCTGGACCTCGCCCTGCATAGTTCAGATAGACGATGAAGATCCCAAGGGCCACGGCGATCATGATCCCCTGAGCCACATAGACGTGGAGGGTGTCGAAGAGCTGTCGGTGGTACACACCGGCATAGGCAAGACCCGCAATACGGAATATGTTAAGAACCTGGATCACCACGAATCCGCCGACAATACCGGCCAACTTCTTCGACCACGCCGCCGGGAAGGCGATAACGGCCACCGCGTAGATAAGCACGGCCTCGAGGCCGTTACAGCCGAACCTTATGTCGAGCGCGATCGTCGGAAGCTGGATAATCGATCCCTGAATCCCGGCTGAAATACCCATGATCCCAAGCAACCGCGCCGTAACGTCCACCACCGCGTTCGTATAGAGACCGTTGATGTCGATAAACCGCTTGACCGGCTCGTAACTGATAAGGACGAAGAATCCGCCCATGAGCACGAGGTAGGCGAGGAGAAAACGGCGCACCCCGCCTCCGCCCCGGGACGTCTCTCTCATCCCGCGGTTCGCCCCTTTTTTCTTTCCGCTTTTCACCCCCACCGCATGGCCCCGTTCGTATTGCGGCCAGACGAATCACAAGGAGACCCGACCCGGCCGCGCGTCAACCAAGCTTACTCAATGACCACGGCGGGTTGCAAGATCCACCCTTGCGGTGGTGTTTGAAGGGCATCCTTTACAGCGGCATAAAATACGGGCCCGGCGGCCTCAAAAAAATCCGCTTCGCGGCATGAAGGGTTCAGGCAACAGGCGGGGGGGGATGAAAGGCGGGAAGACGGAAAAGGGAAGACGTGAGACGTAAGAGGCAGGAAGACGTAACCCTGACGTTGCAGAAATTTCCCGGAAAAGGGGCCGGTGGAATCAAGAAAATACG
>CAYYSS010000015.1:0-19344 GCA_964474325.1 uncultured Nitrospirota bacterium | reverse complement strand
GACTATTCTGAACGATCGGACCCGTTTTCGGGGAATTTAATCTGAAACACAACAGGGGGATACGCCCTGGCCGAGGCTCTGCATCTTTCCGCTCCCATTGCGATCGTCGTTGCCGGGCTTCTCATAGGTAATCATGGCCGCAGTTTTGCCATGTCCGAACGTACCCGTGAACATCTTGATGCCTTCTGGGAGTTGATTGACGAGGTATTGAACGCTGTTCTTTTTCTGTTGATCGGCCTCGAAGTTCTTGTCCTTGATTTTACCGGTGTCAGGCTGTTGGCCGGGGTTATTGTCATTCCCGTCATATTACTGGCCCGGATGGTGAGTGTGGCGGTCCCGGTACAGGTACTGAAACGTTATCGGTCATTTTCACCCCATGTGGTGAAAATACTGACCTGGTCGGGATTGCGTGGAGGCATATCCGTGGCCCTGGCCCTGTCGCTTCCGGCGGGACCTGAACGGGAAACCATTCTGGTCGTTACCTATGCGGTGGTTGTTTTCTCGATTGTTGTTCAGGGGTTATCCGTTGGGCCTTTGCTCTCCAAACTTGACGGCACCGAAAAAAACCGCTTCGCCTGAACCTCCCCCGCGGCAATACGTCCCCCCTCGCCCTGGCCCGAACCCGTGACGGTAAACGCCGGGGCGGCCTTGGAACCGCAATCAAGGGGTCCGCACGTATTATCCGGATCAGAGTTTGTGGATATGGATTTCTCTGCCGGAATTCATCTTCCCGGCCGTTTCCACAATCCGGTCGTGATGGGTAAAGAGAATCACCTGGTTCTTCTCCGACAAATCAGCCAGGGCCTTCAATGTCGCACTCGAACGCTCATCATCAAAATTGATCAGGATATCATCCACGATAAAGGGTATGGGTTCGCGGGTCTCAAGACGCCACTCCAGGGTGGCCAGGCGCAGGGCAAGGTAAAGCTGGTCACGGGCGCCGGAGCTCAGGCCTTCCACCGGCACACGTGTATCATCCGGTCGCAGACCAACGAGAACAGGCTCACCCCTGTCATCCACATCCGTCCTGAGTCCGGAAAAGGAACCAAGAGTCAGCTCGGAAAAAAACCTGGAGGCAATCTTCAACACGGGGTCCTGGTGTTCCTCCCGGTAGCGTTCGATTTCATCTTTCAGCACCGCCGAAGCCAGCTTAACCCGGACATATCTCTCAGCCAGCCGCCGCATTCCGGCGAGTTCCTGTTCCATTTTTTCTGAAGCTTCAGCCGCCTTGGCGCCGCCGTCCATAGCGGAAAGCTTTGTGCTTTCCTCTCCGATTACCTGGGAAATTCTGTTGATTTCACGATTAATCCGTTCCTCAATATCCAGCCGAAGTGATTCTATCCGACCGGGCAATTCATCGGCATTGACTTCTGCCGCCTGCCTGAAAAGCTCCTCCAGCGGTACACCGGCCCCGATCCTGGCCAGGTTTGCCTCCGTATCAGAAATTTTTTCCTGCAGTCTCCGGTATTCCGAGAACCTGCTGATAACGGCGGTCAACTCTTCCGGTTTTTCACACCCGGCTATCCGGAGAAGTTCCTTCATCTGCTCATCGGCATTGTTTAAGGTTTTCTCGGTTGCCGAGATCTCTGCCTGCAGCGAGTCAATCTCTTCGGAAAGCCGGTCATACAGGGTGCCATCCTTCTGAGCCTGACTGTGAAGAGTTCGCAATTGCATGATTGCCTGATCCAGCGGCAAGACCGGAATGTCGGGAGCCGCTTTTTCAAGCAGGGCACTGACGTCCGTCTCAAGAGCCGCCGCGTCACGGTCTATGCCGTCAATACGCTTTTGCAGGTCATCCGCCTCTTTCAACTTGTCAAAGCAACTCTGAAGAGTCTCGATAAGATCAATCGCCTCGAGCGTGGACGGTTCCTCTTTGAGCCCCAGGACGGAAAGCGCCTTTTGCCATTGTGCCCGCCACGCTGACAACGATTCCTGCGCTGCTCCGAGATCCGCCGCTGCCTGGTCCAGGGCGTTACGGGCTTTTTCCCGTTTCTCGATCAACCTTTGAAGGTTCGTCTCCTTGTCGGCAATTCTTTCAAGAACGGTTTCTGCAAATACGACAACCGGCCCAAGTGCATCCCCGGCCGGCGCTCCCGCCTCTCCCATGGCCTCGAGCTCTTTCCGAACAGCGTCCCTGAGCTCCTGCCGCCGCTTCGTCAACCTTTCGATTTCATGCTCTTTTTTGGATAGTTCACCCGCCTTGTAGCGGAGCTTCTCTATCTCGGCGAGCCAGCTGCTCATTTCCTTGGGTGACAGCGGAACTATACCAACGGGTTCCCAAGTGCGGACCCAGGCTTCATCAAGTTCTTTTTCCCGCAGGTCAAGCTCTTTCTTGAGCCTTTCATTCTCTGCCAGGGTCTCATTCAGGGCCTCTACCTGGGCACGTAGAGTCGAAACCGTGGCCACCCGTTCCGCCTCGCGCCACAGCCGATCGGCAACAAGATCCGCATGCCCCACGTATTTCTCATAGGCGTCGGGGAGCGGCTGTTCGGAGTCATAGGCCAGGCTTTCTCCCGTCACATCCTCCCCGGCAAGCCACTGCCGGCGTAAAAGATGCCAACCCGAATCCCTTTTTTCCCTGGCCTTGCTCAACTCTTCCACAGAAGGAACTTCGCCCCCATACTTCGCCTTCCTGATTTCGACCGAGGCATTATTCAGGTCCTTTTCAGCACTCTTCCGGTCTCTTTCCTGCTCGCGTCGTTTATCGGCAATCGCACTGTAATCCCGTTCAAACTGCTGCACTGTTTCAGAAAACGGCAGGGGGAGGCCCATGAGTGCTTTCAGCTCGCCGGACCAGAGGCCGATTCTTTTAAGTTCCGCCAGGCAGTCATTTTTGCCTTGTTCAAACTCATTCCTGCCCTCTTCAATCTGAGTATCAACATCTCCAGCCCTTTGCGCCAGCTTTACGGCCCGAAAAAGTCCCTGCGTGTCCTTGCCGCCGGGAACGGCTTCCAGGTTTTTCTCCACTTCCCGGATCTCCTGCTCCGCTGTCTTGCTCCGTTTCTTTGCCTGGTCAAGCTGCTGGTTGATTGCTTCGTACTGCTGACTCAAGATTTGTATTGTTCTTTTCTTGCCAAGCACCGGCCGCATGGCCTCTACCTCCTCCAGCGGCAGATCCGGCCGCACCTGCTTCAGTAAGAAGGCCGCCTCCTTACGCAGGCTGATGCGCATACCATTACGCTCTGGCCTGTCCCTTTGGCCCTTGCGGTATTCGCCGAGACGCTGGTGAAAATCATCCACCTGCCCGGCCAGTTTAAGGAGATCCTTATTGAAGGAGATGGCGTTGCGTTTCTCTCCGAGTCTCGCCAGGCGGTCGCTGTCTTTCTGCAGTTGTAGTCCGGTCTCACGAATTTGCTGACTCACTTGCCGGTGCCTTTCGGCAAAATCAGACGGCAGAACGGTAACCTCGCCGAGTGCCTGCAGCTGCTCTTGCCACGCTTTTAAGGAGGCCAGTTCGGGAATGGCTCGCTCCAAACGCTCCAGGCGTCGCAACTCCTTGCTTTTAAGATCGCGCTCTTTCTCCAGTTCGCTCCGCTCCGCCTCCGCATTTTTCAAGGCTTTCTGGTGGTCTTTCCACTCTCTGACGGAAAGACTGGCCGATTTAGTCTCTTTCTGCAGTTCCTTGAATCGTTTAATTGATTTGTTTATCGCAGGCAGCTGCCCTGCCGACTTGAACAGATCCGCCGCCTCTTTTTCGAGTTGATCGATCACCTCACGCAAGGAAGAAATCCCGGCTCCGGCGGCAAACAGGGCCTGTCCCACCTCTCCTTTCTGGGCCAGGATATCTTCACCGCCTTCCACCAGGGTCTTATGGTCGATTCCGTAGAGCGATTCAAACAGGGCCGGTTCAATGCCATGCAGAAAGGCGGCAAGCCTGCCGGGATCCATGGGATTGCCGTCAAGGTCCAGAAGATCGGCCTTTCTCTTTTTGCGGCGGAGGAAGGCAAGTTCCCGGCCGTCAGCCCCCTGGAGGCAGCCGCCGACCAGGAGCTGGTCATTGGCGTGCACGAAGTTGTCAGACGTGCGTTCGGGAAAACCATACAACAGGGCCTTGAGCGCACGGAGCGCACTGCTTTTTCCCGCCTCGTTGGGCCCGAAAATTATGTGGAGGCCCGGCTTCCCGGAGTTGAACTCCAGAGTCCGATCGGTAAACGGGCCGAAGGCCTTCAGATCAAGGCGTTTCAGCCTCATCCGGCCGCCCCGTGCTGGAGAAGCCTGGCTATCAACAGTTCCTGCACTTCATTGCGCAGCTCTGCGATTTTTTCAGGAGACGTATCAAGAAACGGTTCGTCGCCGCCGTGTATCTCGGGAGGCAACTTGCTTTTCAAAACAGCCAGTTCCGGCGCCAGCCGCAAGAGGGTATCGCCATCCAGTTCCAGCCTTTGAATGGACTGCACCAGTCCGGCAACCGGTGTATCCTCGCCGATGATTTCCTCAAGGCTCACCTTGCGGTTTGTCCGGAATTTCACCTTTTCCAGCCAGATATCACCGAGTCCGGCGGCAATACCACGGAATTCCTCAACCCACTGGGCCGCCCGGTCAAACAATTGGGCGTGGACAGAACACCTGCCGGTCAAAACCAGGCGCAGAGCCAGGGTCTTTCCGTCCGCCTTGGCACGTTCCTGTTCAAAGGCCTGCTTCACCGCATCGTAAACGCTGTCGGTTGTCTCGCATTCAGACAGATCCACCTGGCAGATGGCCCAGCGCAGCACGTCAAGTTCACGCTCTTTAACTTCCACGACGCGGCCATCTTCCACGGTCACCAATGTGGCGCCTTTGGATCCTGTTTCCTTGATATGCCGGCCCTGGATATTACCGGGGAAAAGAATCCAGGGTTCTTCTGAGACGATTTCCCGCTTATGGACATGGCCCAGGGCCCAGTAGTCATAGCCTTTGGATTTCAGGTCATCCGGGGTACATGGAGCGTAATCCTCGTGTCCTTCTCGGCCGGTCAGGGATGTGTGAAGCAGGCCGATATTGAAATACCCGGAACCGTGTTGAGGATATTGCGCGGCCAGATTTTCTATCACAGCCCGGGAGGAATAGCTCTGGCCGTGGATGATGACGCCAAGTTCTTCAAGTGCAACGGAAGTCGGCTTTTTATGGGGAAACAGGGTGACATTGTCGGGCAGGGGCAAGGCCCTGGTGCTCCGGCTGGCGGCATCGTGATTGCCGGAGGCAACAAAAACCCTGATCCCGGCCTTGTCCAGTCTGCCCATCCGACCGGCAAAGAAAAGTCCGGTGTTGTAATCCTTCCAGTCGCCGTCATAAAGGTCGCCCGCAATGAGGACAAAATCCACCGCTTCCTCAATAGCAAGGTCAATCAGATTATCAAACGCCCGCCTCGTCGCCCCCCGGATCTCGTCAACCGGCGCGTCTTCATGGGCTTCCAGCCCTTTCAAGGGGCTGTCGAGGTGTATGTCGGCGGTGTGGAGGAAGCTGAAACTCATTCTTTTTTTCAATATTAGTTAATTCGCTATCGAGACACTCACATTCAACTGTAACAGCCAAACTATTCTTTTCACACCGCAGATTGCATATTTTCCGTATTTCTCAGGCCCGGGCCTGGGTCCGCTCATCGGCCATCTTGAGAAACAGCAGATACGTCAACTGCTCGACATAGTCCCCATAACTCATCCCGCCTGCCCGTGCGTGACCGCACGCAGACAGGTCGTCCCGCTGGACATTATAGTAGTTCCAAAGTTTGTTGACGATATCAGCGGGGCTCATAAATTAGGGTTATCGTGTAAACGTGTGGGTTCAAGCGGGTCTCTCTTGCACCGTAACCTGCCGAAAACATGGCGAAAGATTCCTTTTCGGCGCAAAAGAAAAACTGTATACCGTGTCTATGGGAAAACGGGAGAGATTACTGGGCGAGTATTTGTTTAACACACTCCGATACCTTTCTTCGAAGAGGCAGAGAGGTTTTTCGTGCTGCCGCGCGTTGCCGTTTGTGGTGGTTTCGTGGAATCCAGTAGACCACAAGGCGTTGTTAACCCGGATTTCTCTTGGTGGTTCGTAGCGAGAGGCCGGAAAGGGCCGTTGATACGAGGCGCGGGCCGGTTCGGGTGCGGAAACGTACTTGACGGTACGTTGAGCACGCCGACCATGCGCAACGCAGAAGCCTCGCGGCTTTCCGGTTCCGCAGCAGAAGAACCATGAGAAACGCGGGTTAAGCAAAAATCAGGGGCTACGGAAACCCGTAACCCCTTGATTTTAATGGCACGCCCTGAGGGACTCGAACCCCCGACCTTCTGATCCGTAGTCAGGCACCCTAGGCTTTCGGTAATGATCTTGGCAATGAGAAACTCCTCGGATGCCACGCCTTCAGTTCGGGTCCAGAAGCCTCAGTTCGGCGTCCCCGGCAATCTCAAGGGCTATCTCTTTTTGTCTCGCCTTCTGCTCCGCGGGATCGTTCTCGACCCAGGGCCATCCCCGAATCGCTGCGTGTCGTTGTGGCGGCTCGTCGGCAATCACCTCAAGCCGCGCCTTTCTCACGGCCCGGGCCTTGAAAATTGCAGCACCGTAAAGCTTCCGTTCCTTGACGGCACTGCGACCCAGCGACCAAAGTCGTTCCGCAGGGTCTTCTCCATGACGAAAAACGGAGGTTTCGCGATCCTTCGGGTTGGGCAAAAACACCGCCGGTTTCACCATCAGAGCATTAAATTGGTTGCTCTGGGTGAGGAATCTCGCCAGATCCTCGTCGTCCGAGACCTGCTCAGGCAGCCCGGAGGGTAGTGTCGGCATGGGGCACGATTGTTTCCAAGATGCGCAGGATACGCTCCGGCACGGCAGAGCCGTCGAAACGAGCTACGCCGTTCCCCTTATCGGTTCCGTCAAGCCAGGCATACGCCAAACGGTCCGAAGCCCCGATACTCAGTGAGAAGATTTTATGTCGCGTGATGATCCAATCGAGCGAAACCGAACCGTCCGGCTCGGCAGCGAACTCCGGCAGGGGAAGGTTATCAGGGAAAACACGGAGAAAGGTCTCCGCCTGCAAAACCGCAAAGGGATCCACACCATTAGCACCGCAGCAGTCCCAGTCATCTACAGCGCATTCGTCAGCCATCGCCCGAAGTTCCGAGAGTGCCGCCGATTTGCTCCCAAAGAGCGCATACGAACTTTCTGTCGATTCACTTACGGCCGAGGTCAGGCGCCCGACCTCTTGAGCTTCCGATGAAACACCGCTACCTGGCCGCGGAAAGGAACTCATCGCAACGCAACCCATCCAATAAATTCCTAGGGCCGTTGAAACAGGTTCAGGCATTCGTCAGTCACCGTCTTTCTGAAAATTTCGTTTTTCGACGCCCTTAATGCACTGATTTGAGACAGGATCCATGGCCACTCTGCCGGATCGCCGGCGTTCAGGGCCGTAACGGTATTATCAAGAATAACCGGAAGCGAGTTACCCTCCGGCGGTTGAGCGGTCAGTATAATGCTGACGTGGTGACCCGTCTCCACTTCCTCTGCCGTGTGCTGATGAAGAAATCCTATCATGCGCAGTTTCTCTTCGTCGGGCAGACGCGGCGCAACTGTGAAGTAATCGTCCAGATTCATCCTGCCTTCTTTTCTCGGAAGCATGATACGGTTGATATAACGGAGGCGAACGAGCTTAACCTGCACGGGTGACGCCAACTCGCGATAAATCGCCCAGGTTCGTTCGATCTCGGGCAAATATTCGTCAAGCGTCGTATAAGGCGCCAGCCGATTAAAGGAAAACCCCTGAATTCTTATTTGAACAAGCTGTTTCTTGTCGCGTTGGAGGAACTGAAACGCCTGAATGCCCCGCCTGAAAGACGGGTTCGGCGGTTCGGTGGGCTTCGTCCGGATCTCAAGCTCGTGGATAAGTTTCGTCTGAAATTCCGGGTACTTGTCGCGCAGACGTTCACGGGCAGGACCTTCCAGATCTTCAAATCGCAGTCCTGTCGCCGGATCGCAATCAATATCGACAATCGCCTCCACTATGGGCGGTCTTGGCAATTTGAATTCAGACGCGCTCATTGCTGAGCTATAGTGTAGCAGGTTCTTGAACCTCGACAATAGGGAATCGAGCTCGCCGCCGGAGCGGCGGTAGCGGGCAATCCAGTCGTTGATGGTGCTTTTACCGATACTGGTTCTTGTGCTTCCCGGAATGTTCCACGTGCGGGTGCGGTGGCAGAGTTCGGCATAGATCCGCCCGACAGCAACCCGGTGCGGGGCGCATATCCCACGGGCCGCAACGTGGAGACAGTACCGCAGTCGGGGCAACGATACCGCTTGAGAATGATCGGGGCTTCATACCTGTAAAATACCGCTTCACGAACCCGTGCCTCCAGACCCTGTGCCGCCCGCAACGGCAGCACCGCCCCGGTTCCGGAAATCGGTACGCACGGCCTTTGAGAAAAAGACGCTTGATCGAAGCAACGAAAGATACGATAATAACCTTGGGTGACCCGGAGACGGAGGCGTTGGCCGTCAAAACCTTTACCTCCGTTTCCGGGGTTCCTTTCCCCGAAAAAGTCGGTCGATCTAATCCGAAAACAAGGACCTCAAAGGCCGGACTATTCTGAACGATTCAAAACGGTTTCGGGAAATTTAATCCGAAAGACAACATAACAGGCCGCCGCGGGCGGAAGCCCGCGGCCGTTCTTTTGCGGAGAAAAACGGGACATGCCGCTATGAATCTTCGTTCCCGCTCACGATGTGCTGATTCTTCCGGAGGGTAGAGACGCGGGGTAAGCCTGTTGATGCTGACCCCGAGCCCGTATACATTTCTTGAGACTTTTGCTGCGACTCGGGGAGGCCGTTGGAACTCCTGGCCGTTTCCGGAAAAAAATCAGGGGCTACGGAAACCCGTAACCCCTTGATTTTAATGGCACGCCCTGAGGGACTCGAACCCCCGACCTTCTGATCCGTAGTCAGACGCTCTAATCCAACTGAGCTAAGGGCGCACTCCTCTGCGCGGTCTCCGAACCCCTGGGGCCCGGGCCGCGACGACCTGTTTTCACCATGCTCTGATATGGCGGAGAGGCGGGGATTCGAACCCCGGGTAGAACTTTCGCCCTACGACGGTTTAGCAAACCGCTGCCTTCAGCCGCTCGGCCACCTCTCCGGATCAGATATCAGAATTCGGAGCCCGGAGCAAAACCGCTTCCAAACTCCAATCCGGCGAGCGATATTGTACCCTATTACGCCATTTTTTTGAAGAATTTTTCAGACCGATCCCCGAAAAACCGAATCCCGGCCCAGGAGATCCAAAACGGGGAGCAGATTCTCATAACACCAGCTTTCCGCCCCCTGACGTCTGTTGTCTGATAGTGGCGGAGGAGGTAGGATTCGAACCCACGGTACCTTGCGGCACAACGGTTTTCAAGACCGCCGCCTTCAACCACTCGGCCACTCCTCCGTATCAGGGGTCGGAAGTCAGAAGTCAGAATAAAGATACCACAACAGCTCCGAATCGAATTTCCGGACGGACGTCCGCCTCTCCCGGCCTTCCTTCATCCGTGAACATCCGTGTTCCATCCGCGGCGCTTTGAGAAATCAGGCGTCCGGATACCTGATCACGGGGCCGGCTAAGCCTTCGGGCCTATCCGGTCCGTCCCCATATAGGGTCTGAGGGCCTCGGGTATGACCACCGAACCGTCCTTCTGCTGGTAGTTTTCAAGGATCGCCACCAGGGTCCGGCCCACCGCCAGGCCCGAGCCGTTCAGGGTATGGACCAGCCGATTCTGCTTTCCGGCCGCGCTTTTAAACCGGATCCCGGCCCGGCGGGCCTGGAAATCTTCGAAATTCGAGCACGAGGAGATCTCCCGGTACTTCTGCTGGCCCGGGAGCCAGACCTCGATATCGTAGGTCTTGGCGGAGGAGAAACCCAGGTCACCGGTACACAGGGTCACCACCCGGTAGGGGAGACCCAGGCGTTGGAGCGCATCTTCGGCGTCGGCGGTGAGTTTCTCCAGTTCCTCATAGGAGTTTTCCGGGTGTGCGAATTTTACGAGTTCCACCTTGTTGAACTGGTGCTGGCGGATAAGACCCCTGGTGTCTTTTCCATGGGAACCCGCCTCGCTCCGGAAGCACGGGGTGTACGCGGTCATTTTAATGGGAAGGTCCTGTTCGGCCAGGATCTCACCGCGGAAAATATTCGTGACCGGTACTTCGGCCGTGGGGATCAGCCAGAGGTCCACGCCCTCACACTTAAAGAGGTCTTCCTTGAACTTCGGGAGCTGTCCCGTGCCGATCATGCTTTCCGAATTAACCAGGACCGGGGGAAGGACCTCCTCGTATCCGTGCTCGCCCGTGTGAAGATCGAGAAAAAAATTGATAATCGCCCGCTCGAGCCTTGCCCCCATGCCCCGGTAGAGCGCGAACCTGGCACCCGAGAGCTTGGCCGCCCGGTCGAAGTCCAGGATCCCGAGACGTTCCCCGACATCCCAGTGGTTCAGAGGCTCGAAATCAAACACCGGGGGTTCGCCCCAACGCCGGACCTCCACATTGGCGTCTTCGTCGACGCCGTCGGGAACCGCGGAGTTCGGAATATTCGGTATCTGAAGGGCGAGGGACCGGAGTTTTTCTTCGGTCTCCCGGAGTTCATCCTGGAGGCGCTTCAGATCCTCGCCGATCCCTCGGACCTCGGCCATCAGATCGTCTGCGGATTCGCCCCTGCCCTTTCGCTTACCAACTTCCCTGGATCGTTCGTTCCGCTTCTGCTGAAGACGCTCGGATTCCTGAATCAGGCGGCGTCGCTTTTCATCCAGGAAAAGCCATGCGTCCAGGTCGATATCCGCCCGGCGGCGGGCCAGCCCTGCACGCACCCGCTCCGTCTCGTCCCTGATTACCTTCGGATCAAGCATCCCCGTCACCGTCCTGCGTCGTCTGTTCCCCGGCGGCGGGGCTTTCCGGCGCACCTGCGTCGTCGGCCTCAGTTTCTTTATCCGCAACTTCCCGAGTCGGGTCTTCTCGACGAAGGGTCGATTCGACTTCGCTGTTTGCGGAGAAGTCTTCGCGTTGATCGCTCCGGCCTTTTGGTTGCGGCTCCAAGGCCGCCTCGGGTTCTTCGGCCGGCCCGTTTTCTTCCGTCTCGGAACCGTTTTCGTCGTCCATGATCTTACCGATGGCGATGACCCGATCCCCATCGGATACGTCCACGACCCGCACGCCCTGGGTGTTGCGGCCAAGTACGGGCAAGGCCCCCGCCCGGGTTCTGATAACCTTCCCCGAGGAACTCAGGGCCATGATCTCGTCGTCGTCGTTTACCCGGAGGGTGCCTGCAACGGCGCCGTTTTTGGCCGTGATCTTGAGCGTGCGGACGCCTTTTCCCCCCCGGTGATGGCAGGGGTATTCGTCAAAGGCCGTGCGTTTCCCGTACCCGAACTCCGTAACCGTAAGCAGAGTCGTTCCCTCCTCCACCACCTCGGCCGATACCACCCGGTCGCCCGGATTGAGGCGTATACCCCGGACCCCCCGGGCCACGCGGCCCATGGCACGGGCTTCGGCCTCTTCGAAACGAACCGCAAAGCCCTGCTCGGTGCTGAGGACCATATGCCGGAGCCCGTCGGTAAGATGTACCGCGATCAGTTCGTCGCCCTCTACAAGATCGATGGCACGGATACCCGACGAAAGCGGCCGGCTGTAAGCGGTCGCCACGGTCCGTTTTATCATCCCTCGCGAGGTAACCATGGTGAGGTAGTGGCCTTCGGGATACTCCCGGAGGTTCAGGATCGTGGAGGCCCGTTCGCCTTCCCGGAGTTGAAGCAGGTTTACCAGGGCCTTGCCCCGGGCCGTCCGGCCGGATTCGGGAAGACGGTATACCTTGACCCAGTGGACCTGTCCCCGGTTGGTAAAGACCAGGAGGGTGTCGTGGGTCGATGCGATAAAGAGGTGGGCAACGTGATCCTCTTCCTTCGTATCCATGGCCGTAAGCCCCTTGCCCCCCCGGTGCTGGCTCCGGTACAGGCTCAGCGGCGTGCGTTTTATATACCCCCCGTGGGTCAGGGTAATCACCATCTCTTCGTCGGGAATCAGATCCTCGATCGATAGATCCGTCTCGAAGGCGGAAATCTCGGTCCGCCGTTCGTCACCGTATTTTTCCTTTACCTCCAGGAGTTCTCTTCTGATCTCTTCGCTTACCAGGGTTTCGTCCGCAAGGATTGCCCGGAGACGCTGGATCTCCGTCTGAATTTCTTCCAGTTCCCGCAGGATCTTTTCCCGTTCGAGACCCGTGAGGCGCTGAAGCCGCATTTCCAGGATCGCCTGGGCCTGGGCCTGGGTAAGGCCGAAGTTTTCCTTGAGTCCCCGCGAGGCGGTCTCCGGGTTTTCCGAACCCCGGATAAGGGCGATAACCTGGTCGAGGTTATCGATAGCGATTTTCAGTCCTTGCAGAACGTGTTCCCGGGCCTCGGCTTTTCTGAGTTCGAAACGGGTCCTGCGCACCACCACGTCCCGGCGATGCCCGAGGAAATACCGGAGAATGCGCCGCAGGTTCAGTACCCGGGGCTGGTTGTTCACCAAGGCCAGGAGGTTTATTCCGAACGTGGTCTCGAGCTGGGTATGCTTGTAGAGCTGGTTGAGAATCACCTGGCCCATCTCGCCGCGCCGGAGGTCCACGACGACCCGTATGCCGTGCCGGTCGGATTCGTCCCGGAGATCGGTAATACCCTCGAGCTTCTTGTCCTTAACCAGTTCCGCGATCTTTTCCACCAGGCGGGCCTTGTTCACCTGGTACGGAAGTTCGGTGATAATAATCCGTTCCCGGTCCCCCTCCCGTTCTTCCACCTCGGCCCGGCCTCTGACCTTGATGAGCCCGTGGCCGTGGGTGTAGGCCTCCACGATTCCCCGGGTCCCGTGGATCGTCCCCCCGGTGGGAAAATCCGGCCCTTTCACACAATTCATGAGATCGGCCACGGGGGCATCGGGCCGGTCAAGAAGCATGAGAAGTCCGTCGATCACTTCATTCAGATTGTGGGGCGGAATATTCGTCGCCATACCCACGGCGATTCCCGAGGCCCCGTTTACGAGCAGGGTGGGGATACGGGTGGGGAGTACGACGGGTTCGGTGGTGGTCTCGTCGAAGTTCTCGTTGAAATTAACGGTTTCCTTGTCGATATCCGCCAGGTGTTCCTCGGCGAGTTTCGTCATTCGGGCCTCGGTATACCGATAGGCCGCGGCGGGGTCGCCGTCGACAGAACCGAAATTCCCCTGACCGTCCACCAGAGGGTAGCGGAGGTTAAAGTCCTGGGCCATCCGAACCAGGGCGTCGTAGACGGCCGAGTCGCCGTGCGGGTGGTATTTCTTCAGGACCTCGCCCACCACACCGGCGGACTTGGAAAACTTCTTCGTACTGAGGAGTCCTTCCCGGAACATGGCGTAAAGGATCCGCCGCTGGACCGGTTTGAGACCGTCGCGGACCTCCGGAAGGGCGCGCCCCACGATTACGCTCATGGCGTAATCCAGGTACGACGTTTTCATTTCGTCGTCGATGCGGACTTGGTTGTCTAAGTTATCTATGGGTTCAAGCATTTTTATAAGCTCTCCGCTGTCAGCGTTCAGCCTCCTTTACCCAAGGCGGCCTTGGAGCCGCAACCAAAAGCCGGTGCGTATATCAACGCGAAAACTTCTCTGCAAACCGCAAAGTCGGATCGACCCTTCGTCGAGAAGACCCGCCTCGGGAAGTTGCGGATAAAGAAACTACGGTGCCGGTTCGTTTCGTTATCCGTATTCCAGACCGGCCGGGGTAACGTCACGTTGGTGACGAAACGGAAATTAAACATCCAGATTCCGCACCTCCAGTGCATGCTTCTGAATAAATTTCTTCCGGGGGTCCACCTGATCTCCCATAAGCAGGGTGAAAAGTTCGTCCGACAACACGGCGTCTTCCACCGTGACCCGGAGCAGACTCCGTTTCTCCGGATCCATCGTCGTTTCCCACAACTGCTGGGGGTTCATTTCACCAAGTCCCTTGTACCGCTGGATACTCAACCCCTTTTTACCCGTGGCAAGGACAAAATCCAGGAGGTCCCGGGGCCGCTCAAAACTATGCTCCTCGCCCTTGAGCGTAACCCTGTAGGGGCAGGTTCCGAGACCCGCCAGGTCCTGATAAAGTCCCCGGAGCTGACGATACTCGGGCCGGCCGACGAAGACATCGTCGAGCACCAGGCGTATCCTCCTGCTGCCGTCGTCGATCTGCCGCTCCGTGCGGATCCGGGCGGATCCATGTTCGGGGTCATCGTCCACGGCGACGGTTATTTCAGGAAACCGTTCCCGAAGGCGCGCGAAAAACGCCGCTCGCCATTGTTCGCTTTTCAGCGCCTCCCGGTCCGCCCCAGCAGCCAGAGTCTCTTCGAGGACGTCGATATCCTTGTCCCGTTTTCGGCGGCCGAACCAGGACAGGAGCTTTACGTACTGTTCCAGCGTACGGAGCTGGGCGACAAGGGGTGCGCCGGCGAGCCGGTCGTCTTCCCCGTCGCCCTTCAGCAGAACAAGATCGGCGGATGCCAGCTCGAAGAGATAGTCTTCCAATTCGCTTTCGTTCTGGACGTAGCGTTCGGCCTTTCCCCGTTTGACCCGAAAAAGCGGCGGCTGCGCGATGTAGAGATGCCCCCGTTCGATTACGTCCCGCATCTGCCGGAAAAAGAACGTTAAAAGAAGGGTCCGGATATGGGCCCCGTCCACGTCCGCGTCGGTCATGATGATGACTTTGTGGTATCGGAGCCGACTGACATCAAAGTCTTCAGGGCCGATTCCCGTACCGAGGGCCGTAATCAGGGTCCGGATCTCTTCGGAGGAAAGCATCTTGTCGAAACGGGCCTTCTCGACGTTGAGGATCTTCCCTTTGAGCGGCAGGATGGCCTGGTTGTTTCGGTTCCGTCCCTGCTTGGCGCTGCCGCCCGCCGAATCGCCCTCGACGATAAAGAGTTCGGACCGGGCAGGGTCTTTTTCCGCGCAGTCGGCGAGTTTTCCCGGCAGGCCCGTGTCCTCCAGAGCACCCTTTCGCCTGGTAAGTTCGCGCGCCTTGCGGGCGGCCTCACGGGCGCGGGCGGCCTGAATGGATTTTTCGATGATCCTTTTTGCAACGACGGGGTTTTCCTCGAGAAACTCGGCGAGCCCCTCATTTACCACCGACTCTACCACGCCTTTCATCTCACCGGTGCCGAGTTTGGTCTTCGTCTGGCCCTCGAACTGGGGCTGGGGGAGCTTGACACTCACCACGGCGGTGATTCCCTCCCGGACGTCGTCGCCGGAAAGGGACGCGGTCTTGCCGTTTTTCATAATGCCGGATTTATTGGCGTATGCATTGATGGTACGGGTAAGCGCCGCCTTGAATCCGGCCAGATGGGTGCCCCCCTCGCGGGTGTTGATGTTGTTCGCAAAGGTATAGACCGTCTCGGCGTAGCCGTCGTTATATTGAAGCGCCACCTCGACGACAAAGGCGTCCCGCCGACCGTGGATATACACGGGCCGGGGGTTCAGTGGGGTCCGGTTCTTGTTCAGGTGTTCGACGAACGAAACGATCCCCCCTTCGTAATGAAAGGCGTGCTTTTTGTCGGTCCGTTCATCGTTTATGGATATACGAAGGCCCTGGTTGAGAAACGCGAGTTCCCGAAGGCGCTGTGTGAGGGTTTCGAAGTTAAAATCGCGGACTTCGAAGATGGCCGGGTCGGGTTTAAACGTGATCCGCGTGCCGTGACTGGCGGTGGTTCCCACCTCCCGCAGGGGACCCGTAGGCTTACCGACCTCGTAACGCTGTTGAAAAACGTGTCCCTCCTGCTTTATTTCCAGTTCGAGCCATTCCGAAAGGGCGTTTACAACCGAAATCCCGACGCCGTGGAGGCCGCCGGAGATCTTATAGGCCTTATCGTCGAACTTGCCGCCGGCATGGAGTTCCGTAAGGACCACTTCCGCCGCCGTACGTCCCTTCCGGTCGCCCGGGTGCATACCCGTGGGAATGCCCCGACCGTTATCGAGGACCGTCACACTGCCTTCGGCATGGAGGGTGACGTCGACCTCCGTACAGAAACCGGCCAGGGCCTCGTCGACGGAGTTGTCGACGACCTCGTAGACCAGGTGATGGAGTCCGTCGGGTCCGGTGGAACCGATATACATCGCCGGGCGTTTCCGCACGGCATCGAGGCCCTTGAGAATCTTGATCTCGTCGGCGCCGTACCGGGCGACCGGGTCCGCACTTGTTTTCTGTTCTTCGGTCATAACCTCTCGTCTTTTATTTCCGGGCTTCCGTGAAAAAGCACCGCGGGAAAACTAGATCCGCATGGGCATGATGACGCAACTGTACGAGGTGTCGTCAGCGGGACGGAGCAACGTAGGACTCAGGGGGTCGGCCATATCGATAATCACCGATTCGGAACCCATATGCCCGAGGGCGTCCTGGAGGTAACGGGCATTAAACCCCAACGTAAGGGCTTCGCCGTCCATCGTGCCGGCGATTTCTTCGGAGGCCTCCCCGACTTCCGGGTTGACCGAAGAAACGGTAACCACGTCGTCGCCGGTCTCCACCTTGACCGGAAACGTACGCTCCCGGCCGAGAAGGGCCACGCGGCGTACGGCGCTCAGAAACTCTTCGCGGTTCACGGTAAGGTGTTTGTCGTTGCCCGAAGGGATAACCTGTTGATAGTTCGGATAGGTCCCGTCGACCAGGCGGCTTATGAGTTCCACGGCGCCGGCAGCGACAAGAAGGTGATTCGTACTGAGATACACGGTGACGGTATCCGCGGCGGACTCGCAGAGTTTACGGATTTCCTGAGCGGCTTTTTTCGTAATGATGACCTTCCAGTCCCCCTCGGGGACGGTTTCCAGGTCTGTTGTAACCGTTGCCAGGCGGTGGCCGTCGGTACCGACGATCCGAAGGTTCGGGGTATCACTGCTCGAATGAATGAGAATGCCGTTTAGGGTGTACCGGGTATCGCTCTCGCCGGTTGCATAGACGGTTCGGGCGATCATATCGGAAAACAAGGACGCGTCCAGTTCAACACGGACGTTGCGGTCCATGGTGGGGATATCCGGGAATTCCGACGACGGAAGGCCGATAATACGAAAACGGGTCCGGCCGCTCTGGAGCTTGATGCGGTTTTCGGCATCCACGTCGAGGTTTATTTCCTCGGCATTGATCTCTTTGATGATCTCGAGAAATTTCTTTGCGGGAACACATACCGCACCGGGTTCGTCAACGGTTATGGGAATCGGCTGGCTCAGACCGATATCCAGGTCGGTAGCATGGATTTTACCGCCGTCGCCGGAGGCATCAAGAAGGAAATGGCTGAGTACGGGCATGGTATTGCGCGACTCGACGATTCCCTGGATCGCCTGCAGCGGCGGTAAGATCTCATCCCGGCGTATGGTGATCTTCATACTCTTTCCCCCCTGATCTTATCGGTAAGTGTCTTGACCCTGCGGCTGAGTTCATCGTCGGTCTTCGTACGCTCGGCGATCTTTTTGCAGGCGTGTATAACGGTGCTGTGATCCTTTCCCCCGAAACCCTTTCCGATCTCAGCAAGGGAAAGTGCTGTCAGTTGTTTCGTGAGATACATGGCTATCTGCCGGGGAAGGGCAATGTCTTTCGTGCGGCGTTTTGACTTCAGGTCGGAGACTTTAACCTGAAAATAAGCCGCTACGGCCTTTTGTATCGCCTCGATATTGATAGGACGCTCTTGATCACTGATGAGTCCGCGGAGTTCCTCCGCCGCCGTGGCAAGCGTCAGGGGGCGGCCGCCGAGCGAGGACGCCGCGGCGAGTTTAATAAGGGCGCCTTCAAGATCGCGAATATTGGAACGGATGGTCGTTGCGAGAAACTCCGCAACGTCCGATGGAAGGTTGATGCGCTGCTCCTCGGCTTTTTTCTGAAGAATAGCAACTTTCGTCTCGAAATCCGGAAGTTGAATGTCCGCGATAAGTCCCCACGAAAAACGGGACCGAAGCCGATCCGCGATCGAAGGAATTTCGTTCGGAAACCGGTCACTGGAAATGACAATCTGTTTCTGCGCCTGGTGAAGAGCGTTGAAAAGATGAAAAAATTCTTCCTGGGTGCGCTCCTTGCCCTGGATGAACTGGATATCGTCGACAAGGAGAATATCGAGGCTTCGGTACCGTTCAAGAAACTGTGCCATCCTGTCGTGACGAACGGAGTAGACAACCTCCTCGACAAAACGCTGAACGGGTATAGAAAGAATTGTGAGTTCTTTGCGGTGCTCGAGAATATGGTTTCCGATAGCGTTTAAAAGATGAGTTTTCCCGAGGCCTACGCCACCGTAGATAAAGAGAGGATTGTACGTCCGCCCGGGTTCATCGGCAACGGCGCGGCAGGCGGCCTGTGCAAATTGATTCGACGCACCTGTTACAAAATTGGAAAAATGGTACCGGCTGTCGAGACCGGCGGACAGGGCTTTCTTCCGGAGATCCGCGGCAGACGTCTCAGGATGAACCGGCGGGGCGGGGGCCGCAGGTTGTTCATCGGTGGAGCGAATATTCCAGTCGACAATCACCGACGGGAGATTGAATTCCTCCGCAATAATCCCCTCGAGTGTGGGAAGATAACGGGTTTCTATGGATTCCTTGAAAAATCTGTTCGGTACGTGAAGGGTTACGGTGTTTCCGTGCGTGTAGGAACAGTCTACGCTTTGGAACCACGTCGCAAACGCATCGTTTCCAACTTGCTCGGCCACACGTTCAAGACATCGTTGCCATTGAGTGCTTGGCGTCATCGTTTATCCACAATGTTATCCACAGGTGTTGATAAGTTAAACGGATACCCTCCTGAGAGGGAGCATATTATAAATAAAGAAGGGTTATGCTGGCAAGAAATCTTAGTACCCGGGGGATAGAGTGTGGGCGAATTGTTCGGCCAGGGAGGCAAAAAGAATTATCAACATATTCACCGCGCGGTCATCACGAAACCATCAACAACATAAGACTTTGAAAAATAAGCGTAATAATTTATTTCCGGGTTTTCAACAGCGTTATAATAATAAATTACTTAATATTTAAATATATTAAATAAAAAGCGGAGGGGATAACCGGTAAAACAGGAAGACCTCGTAAAGAATCTCTTGTGTGGTCTTTGCAAAGAGCGGACGACGCGGCAATTTCGTTTTCTCCAATAACGCACGAACAACGGGATTGTTTCGCGCACTCGCAATGACACGGCTTCCATTTCTTGCGAGCATATCAAACAACGTTTGAATACTCTTTGCGTATTCGAGCGAAACCACAGATAATAAAGGCCATGGGCACAACGAAAAACACGGGGAAGAAAAAACGAATCGACGCAAAAAGCAGAAATTAGTTTCTTTATCGGCACGTTCCCGATGTGATTTTTCAAAACCATTCCCCAGTTTAAGGGGGTAGTTTTTCAAAACT
>CAYYSS010000014.1:0-19856 GCA_964474325.1 uncultured Nitrospirota bacterium | reverse complement strand
CTGAACGGTTGCGCGCAAACCCATCCGGACAGTACCACCGGACCCTACTGGCAGGACCAGGTGAATAACCAGTACTGGGCCCGTTCGGCCGGAACTATGACGGTACGGTATTACTATCCGCTCCTTACCGGCTTCGACTATGCCTCCGACGAACATCTGGTTGAGGCCTTCGACGGCAACGCGGGCGACTGCGTGGGCTGGCTCGATCGGAGCCCGGCAAACAGCGGAAACCCGGTGGCGGTGAACTATTCGATTACCTGGCCGTCGGATGTGCCGGTCCTCCAGGTGGGCGAAACCCTGCTTACGGCGAAACGGGGGCTTCCGGATATCTTCAACCAGGCGGCGGTGAAAATCGTCTATGACGATATCGATCCCAACGGAAGCGACGCGACGAAGGGGCTCGTCCAGGTGATCGATCCCCTGAATCCGAGGACCGTGCCCCTCGAAGACGCGTCCCAAAGCCCGGTGGACCTGCCGGGCGAGATCAAGACGACGAACCGGAACGGGAAGATCCTGTTCGACGATCTTCCCTTTCACCTTCGGGAACGGCTGTCGTACGACCCGATCAACCACTGGCTCACCTTCGAAGGGTATTTCGACGAGACAGGTCTCGGGGATCCGCTCCTTCTGCTGAACGTCATGACCGGTGCCGAGCGGGACGAGATCAAGGCCCTCAGTACAAACGCCGACTGGGTCCGTGCCGTGGATAACCTGTTTTACCTCACCCGTAACCCTCAGGGGCTCGATCTGGACCCTAACGGCGACCTCATGACGCCGCCCTCGAGGGACGGACTGACGGACGAGATCCCGCAGGGACAGTCGCCCCTTATCGCGCTCCAGGACCGCGATGACGACGGCATTCCCGAACCCCTCGCGGCCCTCGGGTCGGGCCATGCCCTTACGGCAGGCTCCGCCACGGGTGAAGGCTTTGTGACCATCGCCTTCAACGACGACCCGAGTCTCGGTTCTCTCCCCGTAAGCCTCCAGGTGATACGGGTGGAGTGCGGGCCGTACCAGGGCCAGATCAAGGTGATCCAGTCGGATAATGTCTTCGACGAGGCCCTGACCCTCCGCCACAGCGGGGACTTCGGCGGCAATCCCGAAAACTTCACCTTCGAGTGGTACTACCATCCGGACGAGGACGGCACATCTCCCACGCCGCCTCCGTCGCCGGAGACGGCCGAACTCAACGGCTGGCTTCCCTTCGATGCCCCGAACGGCGGGGTGGGGGCCGTGGATATTACGATCCGCGGGGCGAGCCTTCAGACCCTTTCGGACAATTGGTTTTACGTCCGGTATACGGGGTATCCCGTGTGCGGTAACGCCACGCCCGACTGGCAGAATAACCCGGTCGATCCGGTGATCCCGAGCGCCTGGGCCGGGGCCCCGGCGGGAACACCCACGGAGCCCACGGCCCAGCTTGCCGAGGGCTGGATCAAGCGGGTGGTACGGGCCTTGAACCCCTACGAGGCCCGGGTGAAGGATTTCCACGCGGCCCCGACCAATACCTTCGCCAGCATGCTGATCCAACTCGGGACCCGGTACGAGGGCAATATCGCCATGAACAACGACCCGGACAACCTGAACAATATGGGGCTTATCGAGGCCTACCAGACGGTACTGAACCGCGGCATTGATCTTTCAATCGGCGGCACGCCTCCCATCGACTACGCCCCGGCCAATAACGCCCTTCTTCTGGCGGCGTCACGGGTTGCGGAGTTTTACGCCCTTCTCGGTAACGAGGCCTACGGCGATGCCCAGGACCCCACGGTGGGGCTTACGGCCGACGGTCCCTACGGGCCCCTGGCAAGCTCGCTCTTTGCGTTTGAAAACCAGGCGCCGACCCTGCTCGACGAGGAACTCGTGCTCCTCCGGGGGCGGGACAGCAATATGGGCCGCCCCATATATAACCGCTTTATCTGGAACTTCACCTCCGGCGACGGCGAGGTGGCCTACAGCCAGACCTACGGTATCGAGGACGACAATAAAGACGGCGTACTCGACGAAAAGGACGCCCAGATCCGCTATCCCCAGGGGCACGGCGACGCCTGGGGGCACTATCTCACCGCGCTTCAGGGATACTACAATCTTCTCAAACACCCCTACTACACCTGGGTTCCCCGGGCGGAAGCCGTGCTGGTGGGCGGTGCGCCGGTGCCGGTCGATTATTACGACGAACGGCAGTTCGCCCGGTTCGCGGCGGAAAAGGCCCGCACCGGCGCCGAGATCGTTGACCTCACGTATCGCGCCAATTACGTCGAAGACCCGGCGGGTGAATGGCAAGGGTACACGGATACGGATCCCCAGCGGGCCTGGGGCCTTGCCGGTTGGGGCCGGCGCGCCGGGCAGGGCGCATACTTCGACTGGGTGGTGGCCAACGCCATCCTGCCCGCCGTGGACGACACCAATACGGGCATTCAGAAGGTGGATCGGACCACCGTGCCCGAACTGAAGGAGATTGCGGCCAACGGGACCGGTATCCAGGCCCAGCTCGACGAGGCCGACGGGGGGTTGAACCCCCTCGGGCTTGCCAAGGGCGTCGTTCCCTTCGGTATCGATCCGGCGGCCCTGGATCCCGTGGCGGGGATCCCTCCCCGTTCCCATTTCCGGCAGATCTACGATCGGGCCGCGGCCGCCCTCCAGAATACGGTTTCCGCGTTCAACTACGCCAATCAGTCGACAAAACGAATCCGGGAGAATATGGACGACCTGGTCGATTTCCGCTGGTCCGTGGACGAGCAGGAACGGGATTACGAGGCCCGGCTGATCGAGATTTACGGCTACCCCTACGCAGGGGATATCGGTCCCACGGGATTCTATAAAGCGGGATACGAGGGGCCGGACCTGGTCCACTACATGTGGCTCGACAGTACGGAGATGACTGACGGGAGTATCGCCCCGGGCGGGCTTTCCGCGACCACCGTGTCGTTTCCCACGGACATCAGTTGCGACGCATTTGCGAAATACGGCGGAATAAATTCCTGTACGGACGAAGACGGCACGAACAACCTCTTGAGTTGTGAGAAGGATTATGTTCCCTGTGACGGCGATGACCTGTATCTTTACGGAAGCCACGCGCCGATTACGGAGACGCTTACCTACCATATCGCAAACGGGGAACTCCATGATTACGGGTTCGTTCCCGATAACGCCGAGACCCTGGGGAAACGCCGTGCCGTGGGGGAACTCCAGCGGAACCTGCGGGCCATCTATCAGGCGAGGGCGGGATACGAGAAGGCGGTCCGGGAGTACGATAACCTGATCAAGGATATCGAATCCGCCGTGGAGGAAATGGAGGCCATGCACCTGGCCCACGCGGCTGAGATAAAGATCAAGAACGATGAAAAAGGTACGATCGTCGGCTACAACATCGCGATCGGTATCATGGAATTCGCCGCCCGGGCGTTGCATTCCATATCAAGCGCGATCGATAAAATGATGGGCGCAGGCTCGGAGTGCTTCCCGAGGGTGGCCGGTTTTTCCTTTGACGTGACGTCGGGGCCCCGTTGCGCGCTTCAGATTTCCGGTGTGGCCATGTGGATTTACGGTGATACGGTGGCCGATGTTCTGGACGGCATCAACTTCGAGCTGGGACTTGCGAAGGAAGAAGTGGGCTATGCCACAGGTATCAAGCTTGAGGGAGTTTCGAATACATTTGAAACGGTCCAGGCCATTGGAGCTCTCGAGGCCCTGATCAGGAAAGAACCCCTTCTCAGGCTCGAGGCCTACACCCGACTTGACGCCGTGCGGCAGGCCCAGTCCCGGTTCCTGTCCACGCTGGCCGACGGCGAACGGATACAGGAGCGGCTGGCCACGTTCCGGCGCCATGCGGCCGCCGCGGTCCAGGATTACCGCTACCAGGATATGGCATTCCGCATTGCCCGTAACGACGCGGTTCAGAAATTCAGGGCGCAGTTCGATCTGGCGGCCCGGTACGCCTACCTGGCGGCAACGGCCTACGACTATGAAACGAATCTGCTCGGGACCACGCCGTCGGCGGGAGAAGATTTCCTGACCGATATCGTCCGGGAGCGGACGGTGGGCGCGGTTGTCGACGGCCGGCCCTTGGTGGGCTCGGGCGGGCTTGCCGAAGTCCTCGGACGGCTTTCGCAGAATTACGATGTGCTCGAAGGCCAGTTGGGCTTCAATAATCCCCAGAACGAGACCCTGCCGTTTTCCCTGCGGGAGGAACTCTTCCGCCTGGTGCCGTCGGACTGGGCCTGGAGCGGGTACAACCCGGCCGGGGCGATCAATACCGCCGAGACCGACTGGGTTGCGGCGCTCGAGAACCATCGGGTCCCGGACCTCTGGCAGGTGCCCGAGTTTCGCCGCTACTGCCGGCCCTTTGCGCCGGAGGCGGCAGGACCCCAGCCCGGCCTGGTGATTCCGTTCAGCACCACGGTTACGTCCGGGCTCAACTTCTTCGGCTGGCCCCTCGGCGCGGGGGACCATGCCTACGATCCCACGAACTTCGCCACCAAGGTGCGGTCCGTCGGCGCCTGGTTCACGGGCTACGCCGACACGGCCCTCTCCGAGACCCCGCGGGTCTATCTCGTGCCCGCCGGAATGGACGTCCTCCGGGCGCCCTACGGCGATCCGTTCGCCACCCGGGAGTGGATCGTTGTCGACCAGAAACTGCCGGTTCCCTTCCCGGTTGGGGCGAGCGATCTTCTGAACCCGGACTGGATCCCTGTAAACGACAGCCTGTCGGATATCCTGGGCGGGATCAGGCGTTATTCAAGTTTCCCGGCCCACGACGACCCGGGAACACTGGTTACGGGCGATATGACAACGGACAGCAGACTTGTGGGACGTTCGGTGTGGAACACGAAGTGGCTCATGATCATCCCCGGCGCGTCGCTCCACTTCGATCCGGACGAAGGGCTCGAACGGTTTATCCACGGGCAATGCGTCTCGGCCTGCGGAGACCCCGTGAACGAGGTGCGGGATGGAAACGGGGTGACGGACATCAAGCTCTTCTTCCAGACGTATTCCTATTCCGGTAACTAGGGGGAGGGGCGATGGGTCTACGGCGCATGGGTATCAAGAGGAATGAGGTGAAGACCATGAAGATACGGGGTTTGTTTCTCGCATGCCTCGCGCTCCTGTACGGGGCGGCGGACGTGTCCGCCGGGCTTCCCGACCCGGGGGTCGTGTTCTACGGCCCCGTTACGGTAAACGGTGTTCCCGCCGACGCGGGGGTGACGGTGACCGTTACGCGGGCGGAGGGCGGGCCGGCTCTCGCCTCCCATATCCTCGGGCAGGATCCCGACCTCGCGGGGCAGTATACGCTCCGGATCCCGGGGGATGTTTTCGTCCCCGGCAATCCGGGGGCGGTACACCCGGGCGACGAGGTGCTGTTTTTCATCGACGGGACGCCGGCGGGAACGTCGGCAGTGGGGCCCCGCGGCTCCGTGACGAAGGTCCCGCTTGATACCGCGTTCGAGAATTCACGCCATACGATCACAGCCTCAACCGGTCCGAACGGAAGTATCGTCCCCGCGGGCGGCGTACCGGTTAATCACGGCGCGACCCAGATCTTTTCCCTCGTACCCGATACGGGGTTCATGGTGGAAGACCTGATCATAGACGGCCTCTCGAGCGGTCCCGCGACGACCTACACGTTCAGAAACGTGATCGGGGATCGCAGCATTCACGGGATCTTCGGTCCGGCCCGGTTCACGATTACCTCCTCGGCGGGACCGAACGGCGCTATCGACCCGGCGGGCGACATGTCCGTGGTGTACGGGGCCACGCCGACCTTTCATATGCTTCCCGCGGCGGGGTTTCACGTGGCGGACGTGCTGGTGGACGGCGTGTCGGCGGGCGCCGTAGCGTCGTACACCTTTCCTCCCGTGGAATCCTCCCACACGATTGCGGTTACGTTCAGCGACCGGGCGGTGATCACGGCGACCGCGGGCCCGAACGGTGCGATCACTCCGGCGGGCGATACCGCGGTGCTTCACGGAGCGGATCAAACCTATACGTTCACCCCCGATGACGGCTATGAAGTCAAGGATGTTCTGGTGGACGGCGTGACCGTGGGTGCGCCCGGGTCATATACGTTCCACGCCGTCCGGGCTGATCACGCGATCGCCGTGGTCTTCGGTGTTGTGACCTGTCCCTGGTACGTGGTGGACGGCCAACACGCGGAGGCCTGTATCGCCTCTGCGGAAAAACTCAGGGTCTGTCTCGCCGATGCCGGAGGGGACGGCAAACACAACGTGATCATGCTTGCCCGGGGGACGTACGAGGGGACGTTCGGCGTAACGGTCGGCGAGCCCTTTGACCTGAGCGTTCTCGGGGGATACGACGACGGGTGTGGATCCTACGGTGCTGATCCCCTGCTTACGGTGCTTGACGGAAGCGGGGCCGGGCCGGGCGGACCACCTGTTCTTCTGGTCGATGCCTCCGGGACTTCGGCGGCGGTAACCGCGGAGTCCTTCGCCGTGATAAACGGTGCAGGCGGCGGTGTGGTCGTGACGACCCGGGAGGGGGCGGTATCCCTGAACGCCCTGCGGGCCGAAGACAGTACCGCCGCCGGGTTCGGCGGGGGTATCCGGATTGAATCGACCGACGGCGATATCGTGGTGACGAACACGGTACTGCGCGGCAATGCCGCGGCCGAGGGCGGCGGCTTCTGGGCGGGGACGGAAACCGGCCGTATCGTCCTTGTTCACGATACTCTTACGGAAAACCAGGCGACCGGCGCGGGCGGGGGAGCGGTACTCAGCCTCGGCGCCGGGGCGGAGGCGGTCGTTGCCAACAGTATCGTCTGGGGCAACGGTACGGCAGGCGCCGAAGTCGTTATCGAAAGCGACGCCGACGGCGACGGCCTTCATGCCCCGGTTACGGTGACGGGATCGGATATCGGCCCCGGCGGGCTTACGGTAACGGATCCGGCGTTTGCGCCGGGGGCCGGTGTTGTGGATCTCGCACCCGGTTTTGCGGGTGCGGGGGATGTGCATCTGTCTGCGGATTCGCCGCTCGTCGATCTCGGGGTTCAGGTAACCCGGGCGCCGATTCTTGATATGGACGGTAACCCGCGGGTTGCGGGCGCCGGGCCGGATATCGGGGCCGACGAGCTCATGCCTGCGGGTCTGCCGGATCTCCTGGTGAGCGCCGAGGGCGGGGCGGTGGGCGCCCCGGCCGGGATTACCGGTACGGCGGCGGTCATGAACGGGGGAGACGGTCCCGTACATAGTCCCGTAGACGTGACTGTTTACCTTTCACGGGACGGGGCGTTCGGCCCGGACGACCGGATCCTCAGCCGGCAACTGATCGATGCCGGCTCCCTCGGGCCGGGTATGACGCGGCGGGTGAAATTTGTCGCGACAGGCCTTCGGGGTAACCCGGACGGCCTGCGCGTCATCGTGGTGGTCGACGAACCGGGACATGTTGTCGAGCGGGACGAGACGAATAATACACGGGTGTTTCCGGTCGCCGGGTCGCCGCGGTAAGGGCGAAACCACGTCGGTTCGGGTTCCGGATACTATGCGGAGGTGTTCATGAATATTGGGAGGCGGGTTGCAATAACGATGGTCCTGGCGGGGGCCCTGCTCGGGGCCGTCATGACCACTCCCCCTGCATGGGCTGTCCCCGCAAGGCCCGGTACGGTAGCCCTGGCCCAGCCCGACGGGCGGCTGTTCGACGCGCGTCTCCGGGGCAACGAACAGTCCCACGGCTGGGAGACGGCCGAGGGCTATGCGATCGTGCAGGACGGCGCCGGATGGTGGGTGTATGCGGTAAAGGACACGGACGGCGCGCTCATTCCGTCCGGGGCATTGGTCGGCGTTACGCCGCCTCCGACGGGTCTCCGGCCGGGGCTCCGGGCCGAGACCGTCCGGCGGGCAATCACCCAAAAGCGTCGTGCCGAAACGGCGGCCGCGGGATTGGTCACGCAAACGGTTCCGCCGACGGGAACGGCGAACGTGCCGGTTCTTCTCGTCAATTTCGCCGAGCCGCCGCCGTCGCAGCCGTCGACCACGGCGACTCAGGTGAACTCGCGCCTCTTCGGCACCGGTACGGGGAGCATGAAAGACTATTTCGAAGAGGTCTCCTACGGGGCGTTTTCCGTTGCGGCGGGTCCTTCAGGGGTGGTGGACTGGTACACGGCCGCGAATAACCACGACTACTATGGGGCAAACACCACGGGCGGCCACGACGTTCTGCCGGGGGAACTCGTTGAGGAGGCCGTCATCAACGCGGACGCGACGGTGGATTTCTCTGCGTACGATAACGACGGGGACTGTTACGTAGACCTGCTCTTCGTTGTGCACCAGGGAACCGGCGAGGAAAACGCCGTCAGCGGGACGGCCGCGGATCTCTGGTCCGGGCGCTCCACGCTCTCCGACGACAATCTCTTCGGTTACGGGTCAAACGGGGTCTACACGACCGACGATACCTGCGGCGCAGGAGGAAATATCAAGATCGACGCCTATGCCCTCGAACCGGAACTGCTGGACGACGGCGTCATCCATACCGTGGGCGCCTACGTCCACGACTTTGCCCATGCCCTGGGGCTTCCCGACCTTGACGACGGGGATGGAAGTTCGGCCGGTGCGGGGGGCTGGAGCCTCATGGCGGCCGGCGCCTGGAACCAGGTGGAGCGGGCGGGCGACAGTCCCGCTCATCTGGATCCGTGGTCGAAGAGCTATCTCGGTTGGGTTACACCCACGGGCGTGACGACGACGCTCACGAACGAGACCGTATCCTCCGCCCACGCCTCGGCGGACGTCTATCAATTGGGGACCGGCACACCCCTTTCCGGCGAATATTTCCTTGTGGAGAACCGCCAGCAGAGCGGGTTTGATGCGGGGCTTCCCGGGGCGGGACTCCTGATCTGGCATATCGACGGCGGGGTGATCGCCAACCTCATGGACCAGCGCACGGTGAATAATTTCGAATGCTATCCGGGCTCGACCCCGGCCTGCTCGACCCAGCACTACGGCGTGGGACTGGTCCAGGCCGACGGTCTATGGGAGCTCGAGAAGAACCTCGACACGGGTGATGCCGGCGACCCGTACGCAAGCGGCGGAAACGACGCCTTTTCCGCCGGGACGACGCCGTCGAGCGATTTCCATACGACCGCACCGAGCTACCTCTCGGTAACGAACGTGAGTGCCCCGGGCACCGATATGACGGCCGATTTCGTGGTATCCGGGCCGGCGGCAACGCCTCTCGGTATCTTTACCGAGGATTTTGCGGGAGGGATTCCGGGAACGTGGACCCGAACCTCAGGCACGACCTGTCCTCAGGGTTTCGACCCGAATACATACCCATGGACCGACACGAACCCGGGAGGCTGGTCTTTCGGGACACCCTTTGCCGGGACGTTTGCGATTGCCGACTCGGACCAGACCGGTGGAAACGGGTGTGTTCTCGACGAGAGTCTTGTCACGCCTGATTACGATCTGACCGCCTGCGCGGAGGTTCGGCTCGAATTCTCGAACGCATTCAGGGAATATAATCAGTTAGACGACGTAGCCGATATCGCCGACGTGGACGTGAGTACGGACGGGGGCGGGTCGTGGACGAACGCCCTTTCGATGACGTCGGACGACGGTCATCCGGCGCCGAACACGAAGAGCCTCGATCTGACGGCACTCGTGTCGCGCGAGAGGACCGTACGGATCCGCTGGCGGTACCACGAGGCCGACTGGCAGTGGTACTGGGCGATCGACAACGTGGAACTCTCCTGTGCCCCCGTGGACAGCCTCTGCCAGGGACATTTACCCGTTGCCATCAACGGCGGCTTTGAGTACGAGTTGGTCCAAGGCGCCGTTGCCGATGCGCAAGCGGGGGTGCTGATCAAGCTCCGGGATAACTTTTCGATCGCCGGGGACGTGAACGTCGACCTGGCCGTACCCGGGGAGGTAACCTTTCAGGGCGGCTGGAACTGCGCGCTTGATAACCGCACGGGTACGTTCGGCACGATCAACGGTGTCGTTACGATCAAAAAAGGCGCGGTGATATTCGACGGCGTTGAAATCGAGTAGTCGAGGAACGCGGCCTGCCCGTTACCCTGCGTCCGGCCCCCCGGTTGCACGAATCACGAGTTGCGGGTCACGGAGGTTATCGCCCATTGCCCGGCCTTTGGTTGCGGCTCCAAGGCCGCCTTGTTCAAAGGTTACGGTTTGCGGTATTGTGCGGCGAGTTTTTCCGCCTCTTCGGCTATTTCCCGGCGGAGTTCATCAGGGGCCAGGACCTCCACGTCTGATCCGAACTGGAGGATCTTCAGTTTTATCTCACGAAAATCACTTACGGGTACGGTGAGCACGAGGCCGCCGTCTTCAAGTTCCTCGATACGCTGGTCCCGGTGCCAGATCTGTTCGCGGATCCAGGGTGCACGGAAGGCATTGAAGCGGAGGACCGCGGGAACGGTTGTTTCGCTTCGGAAAATTCCATACGCTCCTTCCACGAGATGCTGCCACGCCTTTACCGGGCGGGGACGAAACGTGGTTCCGGTCACGGCGGGGTTGTGCATCCGGGCGAGAGAGAACGTGCGGAACTCACGGCGGTCGCGGCAGAACGCAATGAGTACCCACGTGCCCTGGTAGTGCTGGAGGTGGTAGGGCTCCGCCTCGCGCCGCGAGGGTGCGGAAGAAGAGGGCGGGAGATAATCGAAGGCCACGGTGTTCTGGTTGATAAGCCCGGTGAGCACCGCGCGGAATACGTTTTCCGGCGCCGGCGACGCTCCGGGCCAGACCGCCGAAAAGGCCCGGTCGAGGCGCTCGACGGGAAGTCCCAGGTCTCCCATGCCGGCGAAGAGTTTGTCGGCGAATCGGGTCAGGTCCTGCCCGAGGAGACCGCCCGATGCGTCGGCGAGAAGTTTTTTCGCCACAACCACCGCGAGGATTTCTTCCTGGCTTACCCCGACGGACGGGAGTTCGAAGCCCTGCTCGGTGTAGAAATACCCCTTTTCCGACTGGTCGTATTCCAGGGGCGCCCGGAGCCGGTCCCGCATGAAATCAATACAGCGCTGAGCGGTCTTCCGGGACGTTTCGAACCGGGCGGCAAGGGTTGTGGCGTTCGGATAGCGGCCGTTACGGACCTGCCGGTCGAACCAGACGTAACGTTCTATGGCGAGATGGGAGGCCATGGTTCCAGACGGAATCTTAGCATAGCGATCGGGGAAAGTTGCGGTATAATCGTACGATGAGCCGGGGCCGTCCGGGTTTTTACAGGATATCCCCGGTCCTGCCGAAGAGACGACGTACAGAGTTCTGAGCCGAGTCATCGGCGCGTTCTGACGAGGGTAAAAGGAGGATTGCGCGTATGTACACGTTTGTACGACGAGAGGGATCGATGGTTCCGGGAATCGCGATACTGCTCGTGGTTTTGTTTATGTGGGCGGATGCGGGCTTTGCCGCCGACGTGGAGATGTCGGATGTGACTCTTACGTCGGGGGGGGTGACCTTTTCCGACTCGACGACCCAGGCCACGGCCGGACAGCCGGCCTTCGTGTCTACCGTCGTAATCGGGGACCAGGGATCGAATGCGGCAAACGGATCGGCGCTCAACGGCAAACTCGATGCCCTGGCCCCGTCGAGCACGGCGCGTTACGTTATCAGACTCGAACCCGGGACCTATGATGTGGGCAACGATCCCGTCGATATGAAAAGCTACGTGGATATCGAGGGGTCGGGCCGGGGTGTGACGATCATCACCGGGACCGTGGACGGCGCGACAACGGGAAAGGGTATTGTCACGGGCGCTGATAACGCCGAACTCAGGAACCTCACCGTGATCAATACGGGCGGCGGAACCGATGCCTTCGCGATCCTGAACGACGGGGTTTCGCCGAAGATCAGCGACGTAACGGCCCAGGCCTCCGGGGGAAGCGGGGAGAATACGGGGATCTTGAACGAAAACGGCGCGCTTCCCACCCTTCGGAACGTGACGGCCACCGGAACGGGCGGGACGGACGCCCGGGGCGTGGCTTTTTCGAACGGAAGCGTTCCCGCCGATCCGGCGTATCTTTTTAACGTGACGGCAACGGCCGAAAACGGATCAACGAGCAATTACGGCATGTATTTCAATTTGGCCAAGGCCTATTGCTGGAACGGCACGGGCACGGGATCCGACAGCGGCACCGCCGCCACGAACAACGGGATCTACGCAACCGGCAGCGGGACGAACGTGGAGCTTTACGGGACGACCGGCGAGGCGAGCGGAGGGACAACAAACCACGGTCTCCGGGCGGCGGCGGGCGCGGAGGTAACCGCCCATGGCGGAGCATTCTCCGCAACCGGCGGAAGCGGTGACAATTACGGGACGTTGTCGAGCGGCTCGACGGTTACGATCATGAACGCAGCGGTCTCGGGCGATACGAAGGCCGTCTATACTATATCGACCATATCGACCGACGGCGTGAGCCGGATCGCCGGAAGCAGGCTTGCCGGCGGCACCGGGAAAGGCATTTTCGGCTCGCCCACGAATACCTGCGCCGGCGTGGTGGACGAGACGTCGTTTACGTTTTCCGATCTCACCTGCCCGTGATCTGGATACACAAGAAGGAGGCCGCAATGAAGAGATATCCTGTGATCGGGGTTTCGGCTCTCGTCCTGGTACTTGTATGTTCCGTGTTTCCGGCCCCCCCCGCCCGAGCCGGGAGCGTGGAGATCGACGGCGGGCTTGCCGTAACCGGTTTCAAGTCGGGGATAACGTTTTCGGATTTATCGAAACAATCGACCGCGGCCGAACCGAAGTACACGAACACCGTGGTGGTGAGCGCCCGGAGCGGGTCGATCGACAACGGTAACGCCCTCCGTACGAAACTCGCGGGTATGACGGGGTCGGCGGCCGCGCCGAAGCTCCTTAAACTCGAACCCGGGATCTACGACGTGGGGCCTGCGGGCCTCCAGATGAAGGCCTACGTGGATATCGAAGGCTCGGGGGAAAGCGTGACCGTGATCACCGGTATTCCCGAGGGGGTTGGTTCGAGTACGGTCGAAGGTGTGATAAACGGCGCGGACCACGCGGAACTCCGAAACGTCACGGTGGAACACCGGGGCGGCGGGAAGGATGGAGCCATTGGGATCTATAGCAACGGAACCCTCCTCGCCCTCAGGCGGGTGACCGTGAACGTCTCGGGGGCTTCCCTCGTAAGTGCCGGGATCCTTGTGGCGGACGGCGTTACGGCGAGCCTTCATGAGGTCGATATTTCGGTAAGCGGGGGGCAGAATGCCTATGGCATTTCGTTGGGAGAAGGTGTGGATATTACAATCCGGGAATCGATCGTTGCCGTCGGAGACTCGATCAACGGGAGTACGGGGATCAGCATGGCGTCTTCAGGAACGACGGGTGCGCTGACCCTTATCGACAGTTACGTCCATGCGGGGGGCACGACCCTGGGAAGCGACGGTGTGTCCAACCGGACGGATTACGGGATCAGGAACGGTTCAGCCGAAAGCACGGTGGTCGGCAGTATTGTAAAGGCCGCCGGGGCCGACGCCAACTACGGTATCAGCAAATGGGCTGCGACGGTATCGGAGGTGCGAAACAGTATTGTCACCGCTTCAGGCGGTACGGGGAGTAATATCGCGATCAACGTCACCGGGGGCTCGATCTATGTTCTGGGCTCGACCGTGACGGGCGACACGTATTACATCCGCGACCCGGGTGCGGTGCCTGCGGGCTATTCGTACTTTGAGGCATCCCGGCTCGTGGGTGCAGCGAGCGGATCGTTCATGACCTGCGCGGGGGTATACGATTCGGGTTTCGGGTTCAGTGCCGGCACGTCGTGTCCGTGAAGAGAGGCGAGTAGGACGGGAGAAGGGAGACGGGAGAGGGGAGACGGGAGAGCAGGCCGTTGGCGGTCGTCAGTTGCGATTCATCACTCGCATTTCACCCTTCACCCCTTTCCCCTCCCATGGCCTTTCGGATAACCTCCACCGTGTGCCACACCCGGACCCCTTCGTCGGCCTTGAAGGCGTCCTGGAACTGCAGAACGCAACCGGGGCACGAAGTCACCACGTCCTTGACCCCGGTCTTCAGGGCCTCCGCACGCCGCGCGGCGCCGATTCTTTGCGAAAAATCATAGTGGGCCATGCCGAACAGCCCCCCGAAACCGCAGCACGCGGATTCCCGGCCCATTTCGACGACCTCGGCTCCCGTGCCGTCGAGGAGTTTCCGGGGTTCGTCCCGCACGTCCAGGCCGTAGCGGAGATGGCAGGGGTCGTGGTACACCAGCCGGGAAAGACCTGAATCAAGGGGAAGGTCGTCGATGTTTTCGTAAAGAAAAGCCGTAATGTCCTTCACCCGGGCGGCAAGGCGTCCGGCGTCGGGTACGTGTTTCGGATAGTGGTCCCGTAACGTCAGGGCACAGGTGGGGCACCCCGTCACCACCGCCTCGGCCCGGATCTTGCCGAAAAGTTCCAGGTTTTTTTCGGCCAGTTTAACGAACGTCGCGTGGTCCCCCAGTTCCCGATGGGGTGCGCCGCAACAGACCTCGCCCCGGATCACAACGACCTCGTATCCGAGGTTAAGCAGGATGGATACGGTGTCTTCTCCCATTTCGGGATAGACGTAATTGATGACGCATCCGACGAACAGGGCTACTCTGCCCCGCCGTTTTTTCGGTTTAAACACCTGGTGTTCATGGCGAAACGGCTGGGGCGGAAGCGGTGGTATGATACGAAATCTGCCCGCGGCGGAGAGTCGGCGGGTGAAGGGACCGTGGATCCTGCCGGCAACCCGTACGAGGCGGTCGAGCCGGGCCGGGTGCAGGGCCTGGCGGGCCGCAAAACGGACGAGGGTGCTGCCGAGAATCTCGGACCGCGCCTTATAGAGTATCTCCATAATGTCAACGCCCGCGGGGCAGGATTCCATGCACCGGCCGCAGAGGATACACGACGTGATTCTCTTTTTCAGGGCCTTGGTGGGTTCGAGACGCCCCTTGGCGACGGCGGAGACGAGCCGGAGACGGCCCCGGGCCGTCATGGTCTCGTCCCCATCCAGGTCAAACGTGGGGCAGGGCGCCCGGCAGGCGCCGCAACGCACGCAGAATTCAGGGTCTCGATGTTGGGGCATGGGAAAAGTCGTCAGTCGTCAGTCGGCGGCCGGAAGTCCCTTGCCGATTACGCTTGTCCTCGATGGTTCCGTAGTTGCCTGCATTCCTTATTGTAGTCCCGGCAGTGGCGTAAAGTCCGGGCCCGGCGGCCTCAAGAAAATCCGCAACACGGCATGAGGGGCGATAGGGGAGAGGCAATGGGCGATAGGCGAGAGGCAATGGGCGATAGGGGAGAGGCCGGCGGCGGGGCGCAGGTTTGAGTGATGTTTCAGGAATTCATGTCTCGCGGCGTTTACCGTATCGTGCCCGGACCCGATCACCGTTTCAGGAGTGCTGTGGCCGTGCGAATTTTCTTGATTCCATCGGCTCCTTTCCCGGTAATCTTTCCGCACCGTCAGGGTAGTGTTTCAACGTGGAATTCAGCAGACGAAAGCCCGGGAAAGGTTGTATGTCCGGGCCGAACGAAAGGCCCCGCCAAAAGACGGGGCCGGGAAAACAGTAGCGATAACTACTGACGACCGCCTACCGCCTGCCGCCGACCATCTTTTCTATCCGCACCTGGTGAAGCCGCAACTGCGGCAGAGCACACAGCCGCTTTCGTGTTCCACCTGGCCCCCGCAGTCGGGGCACGCTCCGAGCATTGTCCCATTGGCGTGGGACGAATCCGGCTTGCCTCTGCCGCCGGATTCCTGCGTTTCCCGAACGGCCGCCACGGGTTCGTTTACGGCCTGCTGACGGTAGCGTTCAACCGCGATGGCGATTGCGTCGGAGCAGGAAAGGATCCTGCCGGACTCGCTCCACTGGGGATTATGGCAGCTGATCCCTTTGAGCTGTTTCGTGATCTCCGCGGCCGAAATGCCGGATCGGAAGGCCAGGGAGACGAGGCGGCCGATAGCCTCGGCCTGGCTTGCCGCGCAACCGCCCGCCTTGCCCATCTGGGTAAAGAGTTCAAAGAGGTTGCCCTCGTCGTCCTCGTTGATCGTTACGTAGAGGTTGCCGCATCCGGTCTTCAGGAGCCGGGTGCCGCCCCGGATCACTTCAGGGCGTTTCCGCGGCGAGACCTGGCGGGGTTCCTCCGCACGTTCGGCCGTTTCCGACCCGTTTCCGGCTGTTGCCCCGGTCGAGAGGACCTGTTCGTCCCGGGAGCCGTCCCGATAGACGGTTACGCCCTTACACCCGGTTTTATAGGCCAGGCGGTAGACGTTCTCCACGTCTTTGACGGTGGCACTGTTCGGGAAATTCACCGTCTTGGAGACGGCATTATCCGTTGACTGCTGGAACGCGGCCTGCATCCTGATATGAACCTCGGGGGTGATGTCGTGGGCCGTAACAAAGACCCGGGCCACGTCTTCGGGTACCCCTTCCACGTCCTTGAGCGAGCCGTGTTCCGAGATCTTTTCGATCAGCTCCTCGGAGTAAAACCCCTGCTCCCGGGCGACACGTTCGAATTGGGGATTGACCTCCACGAGTCGCGCCCCGTCGAGTACGTTTCTCACAAAGGAGACCGCAAAGAGGGGCTCGATACCGCTTGAACAGCCGGCGATGATCGAAAGGGTCCCGGTGGGCGCGATGGTGGTCACGGTGGCGTTTCGTACCTTCGGGCCGTTCCGGTAGATGCTGGATGAAAAATTCGGAAACGCCCCCCGCTCGTCCGCCAGGGCCATGGATGCTTTCCTGCCCTCGGCTTGGACAAACCCCATGACTTTCTCGCCGAGTTCGAAGGCTTCCGTGGTGTTGTAGGGTATCCCGAGCTGGATCAGCATGTCGGCCCAGCCCATGACGCCGAGGCCGATCTTGCGGTTTGCCTTGGTCATCTCCTCGATGATGGGCAGGGGATAGCGGTTTACGTCGATCACGTTGTCGAGGAAGTGGACGGCCCTGTGGACGACGTCTCGCAGGTGGTCCCAGTCCACATTGCCGCCTGTGACCATCTTGCTCAGGTTGATCGAGCCCAGATTGCAGGATTCAAAGGGAAGCAGAGGTTGTTCGCCGCAGGGATTCGTTGCCTCGATCTCGCCCACCTCGGGGGTGGGGTTGTCCCGATTCATGCGGTCGAGAAACACGATGCCCGGTTCCCCGTTCTTCCACGCGTGCTGAACGATGGTTTCGAACACCATACGTGCCTTTACGCTCCGGATCCTGTTGCCGGAATGGGGGTTTATAAGGTCGTAGTCGCCGTCTTGTTCGACGGCCTCCATGAACTGTTCCGTCAGACCCACGGAGATATTGAAATTATTGAGCTTCGCGTTATGGTCCTTCGACGTAATGAAATCGAGAATGTCCGGGTGGTCTACCCGGAGAAGCCCCATGTTCGCACCCCGACGGGTTCCCCCTTGTTTGATGGTCTCAGTTGCCGTGTCGAAGACGGTCATGAACGAAAGCGGACCCGAAGACACCCCCTTGGTCGATCCCACGACATCGCCCCGGGGGCGGAGCCGCGAAAAACTGAAACCGGTGCCGCCGCCGGATTTGTGGATAAGGGCCGCACTCTTTACGGCGTCGAAAATAGAGTCCATGGAATCTTCCACCGGCAGTACGAAACAGGCCGACAGTTGGCCCAGGCGCCGGCCCGCGTTCATGAGGGTGGGGCTGTTGGGAAGAAAATCGAGGGCGGTGATCATGTCGTAAAATGTCGTCTCCGTCTCCTTGACGTCATCGAGACTCCGGTCGTAGGCCAGATCCGCCCGGGCGATGGTGCGGGCAACGCGGCGGAACATGTCTTCCGCGGACTCGATGGGAACTCCTTCAAGGTCTTTGCGAAGATACCGTTTTGCAAGGACTTGAAGGGCGTTTTCGTTTAGTGCCAGTCCGCGATCAGCCATTCGTTCCATAATTCCACCACCCTCCAACTCGTTTTTCTTATATTGATCTCAGTTCCTGAGAGCCCTGAGGCCGCCTTCCCAACCCTTCGGCCTAACGGCGTAAAACCCCACGAATTACGACAAAAACGTATGATTTATAAACAAAAATTATTCGGAAATAGCCCGTTATCTTGTGCCCTCAGCTATGAAACCACAAGATCTAGTGCTTGTCAAGGTTTTTTTTTATCCACCGGCGGATCTGCCTTCAAAATAAAGGAAAAAGTTTTTCCCGCATATCCGCCGGGGCGCATTTCAACGACCACCGGCGTGCACCGGCGTCGGTTTGACCAGGAAATTTCACCGGTGTTTCACCGAAGTATCCGGGTTCAGGCTGTTGGGTTACAATACGTTCGTGCGAAAGTGGCGGAATTGGCAGACGCACCAGACTTAGGATCTGGCGGGGAAACCTGTGGGGGTTCAAATCCCCCCTTTCGCACCAATGCAATGTAAAGATCAGGTTGAGGTTGAGGACGGGGAAAGGCTGAGGGTAGGGGAAGCGGATGGCGCGGCGATGGAGCAGGGCTGAGGCCCGGGACTTTGGACGATGGATCATGTTTCGACGAAACCGATAGTACTGGCCATAACGGGGGCGAGCGGTGCGGTCTATGGAATCCGCACCCTCGAGGCCCTTCTCGGGGCGGGTGAGACCGTCGAACTTATTATCTCCCGGGATGCCCGGCGCATTGTCGAGGACGAGACGGGTCTCGGGCTCGGACACGACGCGGCCGCCACAGCCGCGACCTTGTCGGAACGGTTTCCGGAAGGACGGCTTTATGTCTTTGACGACAGCGACTTATACGCCCCCTCGGCGAGCGGTTCCCACCAGGCCCGGGCCATGGCGGTCGTTCCCTGTTCCATGAAGACCCTGGCCTCCATCGCAAACGGGCTTGCCGGAAGCCTTATTACCCGGTCCGCCGATGTATGTCTCAAGGAGGGCCGGCGTCTCGTCCTCGTGCCCCGGGAAACACCACTGAGTGCCGTACATCTTGAAAACATGCTGAAACTTGCCCGGCTCGGCGTGCGTATCGTGCCCCCGGTACCGGCGTTTTACAACCGGCCGCGGCGTATAGAAGACCTTGTGGATTTCGTGGTCGCGCGCATCCTGGACCAACTCGGCGTACAACACGACCTCTCCCGCCGCTGGGGCGCTCCGTAAGCGCGGGCAAGAGGCAAAAGGCTATAGGCAAGGGGAGATGCGGGGAAAAGATGTTGGCCCGTCTTCGCCGAAGGCTGCGCCGAGGCAGGCAGTCGGCGGTTGGCGGTTTCGATTCACCATTCACAAGTGTTTCAACCTCGAACCTCGAACCCGGAACTCCCCCTCGCCCATTGCCTGACGCCTGTCGCCTGCGCCTTTCATGCCGTGTCGTGAATTTTTTTTGAGACCGCCGGTCCCGTATTTCATGCCACCGAAAGGTTTACTTCCGGAAAAGCCGGTTGCTAAAATGATTTCCTGTCGGCGGCCTGCCGGGCCGACGGCGGTGTTAGATCCTATCGTATCTGGAGGAGAAACGTACCGCTATGCAGAAGATCCCGATGACACCCGCGGGCCATCAGAAGCTGAAAGATGAACTGGCCCATCTCTTGAAAGTAGAGCGCCCCCAGAATGTTCGGGATATTGCCGAGGCCCGGGCCCATGGAGATCTCTCCGAGAACGCCGAATACCATGCCGCGAAAGAACGGCAAGGGTTCATCGAAGGCAGGATTCAGGAACTCGAACATAAGATAGCCTGTGCGGAGGTGATCGATCCGGCCAAGATCCGGAGCGACACGGTGGCCTTCGGTGCGACCGTGCGGCTCCTGGATCTGGATTCGGACGAAGAGAAGGAATATACCCTGGTCGGTCCCGAAGAGGGGGATGCGGCCCGCGGGCTGATTACGATCAATTCGCCGGTAGCGAAGTCGCTTATCGGCAAGGAAGTAGGCGATGAAGTTGTCGTGAAGGCTCCGGCCCGTACGAGTCAGTACGAGGTCCTGGACATCCG
>CAYYSS010000013.1:0-20521 GCA_964474325.1 uncultured Nitrospirota bacterium | reverse complement strand
CAGCAAGGCCTTATTTTTCCCCCTGGCTGCGGCATAACGTACCTCTATGGGGTTAAAGATGATCGGGGTCTTTCGCACGCCGAACTGGGCCGCTCGCTTAAGGGCGAACAAGCGGTTTACCACACCGGCGTCCGCTGAACCCTGTTCGACCAGGCGGAACACTTCGTGGTAGTCGCGGGTTTCCACGAAGCGCACGTCGAGATCGAAACGGCGGATCATATCGGTAAATACCCGTGTGTGGATATCGCCCTGCAGAACAGCCACGGAACGGCCGTTAAGGTCCAGGATGGACTCGATATCGCTTGCGGGGTTCCGGTAGACCGTGCCCCAGTTATTGAGTACGGTTTCCTCCGTAAACGAGAAACGCTTGGTTCTGGCCTCGGAATAGGCTATGGCGACCAGAAGGTCCGTATCGCCGTTTTCGAGGCGGGACAGGCACTCGGGCCAGGTCCCGTAAACGTACTCGAGACGCCACCCCTCGCGGCGTGCCGCGTACTCGAGGATTTCGATGGTGAGACCCCGCAACTCCCGATTTTCATCCCGGAAGACGAGGGGTTTGTTTTCGTACACGCCGACCCGAACAACAGGAGCTGCCGCCTGGGCGGAAGAAGAGGTCGCCAACCAGAACCCCAGGACAACAATTCCCCACAGGGCTCCTCGATTTCGTATGAATGCTGTTAAAAGCGCCATTATCACCACGGGAGCCGTTTCCCGCGTTTGTACCGACGGCCGCTGTTTCGTTTAACGGGTTTATGCGTGTTTTCGTGTAATCAGCCGGGAGTCTCGAAATGCTGGTACGCCCTCAATGTCTTTTGACACCGCCACGTGAAAATACTACCACGTTTCCGGCGGGTGTTCAGTGCCGAACGGGCAGCGGATGAGGAGCGGGATCGGCCCTTGCGTTGGGCCCGCCTCTGTGGTATGAAGATAGTATGTGTCCAGTCGGACGCGCCGCCAGAAGGCGGGATAGGTTTCGGCCAGAAGGCTGAAAGGAGGTGCCCCCATGAAGATCCGCAAAGTGAGCCGTAAAGCGGGTTCGGCCTGTAAGTGTAAGAACTCCTGTTAGGACCGCGCCTTCGCGGCGCGTTCTCCATCGATCACCCGTACCGGATCCGCCCGCCGGACGCACGACCGCCGGCGGGCGGGTCCGGTCTGTGATCTCTACCTCGCAGTGGCAGAAAACCGGGGCCAAGGCGCTCAAGAAACCCTATTGTCGCAAAAGAATTGCCGCGAAAGGGGCCGGTGCAGCCGCTTTCGGCGGATGCCCGCCCATAGCCTCTCGCCTATAGCCCATCCTTCATGCCGTGTCGCGGATTTTCTTGAGGCCGCCGACCCCGAATTTTATACCACTGCAAGGTTAACAACCCCTTTTTAGAAGTCCCGGGGTACGATACTAAGGAGACGAATTCTTGTGTTATGAGCGCCGAGGGATTACAGCAGAAACTACGAGACCGGGAGGCGTCGGTTCTCGAGGCCGGGGGCACCCCGTCGGGCCGTGCGCAGCGCCGACGGCCGGATGCGACGGCGGGAAAGGATTATCGCCTGCCGTTTGCGATCGATACGGACCGGATCCTCCACTCCCAGGCCTTTACCCGGTATATCGGCAAGACCCAGGTATTTCCTCTGGAGGAAAACGACCATGTTACCCGCCGGGTCATCCACATTCAGCTCCTGTCCCGTATCGCGCGGAGTATCGGCCGGGTCCTTGGCCTTAATGAAGACCTTATAGAGGCGGTCGCCCTGGGTCACGATATCGGTCACTGTCCTTTCGGCCATGAGGGAGAGCGATACCTCTCGGAGGCCTGCCGGCGCCACGGTATCGGCAGTTTCGTCCACAGCGTCCAGAGCGTGGTCTTTCTCGACAGGGTAGAAAACCGAGGGCGGGGATTGAACCTTACGCACCAGGTACTCGACGCCATTCTCTGCCACGATGGCGAGACTCATTACACTGCGGTCGAACCGGACCCGCCCCGGAATTTTGACGATCTCGATCGCATATGCAGAGAAAAGACGGACGACCCGAAAATTACGTATCAGCCCACCACCATGGAAGGCGTAGTCGTGAAACTCGCCGACACCATCAGTTATATCGGCCGCGACCTGGAAGACGCCATCGGCCTCGGCCTTGTGAGCCGAACCGACGTACCCGCCGCCGTCCGGGAAGTTCTGGGCGATACGAACGGTAAAATAGTCTACCGCCTGGTCGACGATCTTATTGAGCAGAGCCGGGACGGAAGTGCGATCCGGTTCAGCCCGAGGGTTGCGGAGGCCCTGGGCATACTCAAAAGATTCAACTACGAACGTATCTATCTCAATCCTCTGGTCAAGGCGGACCACCATAAAGTTGCACGCATCTTTTCCGTTCTCTTCGAAGAACTCCTGAGCGACCTGAAGAAAGGGCGGAGAGACTCGCCCGTGGTTGCGTTCGTTGAGGATCGGGACGCGTCGTACCGGGACCGAATATCAGCCGAGGAGATTATCCGGGATTACATTGCGGGCATGACCGACGAATATTTTCTCCATGTTTTCAAGACCATCTATTTCCCCAGCAGACTGCCCAGGAAGTTTTAAATGCAACCGGGATTATCCAGCGGGCGCCCGCCCCGTTTGACAGTCCGCCGGGGCCGCCCGGGCAGGCCCGTGGCGATTCTCATTCACGGACTCGGTGTGGACTCCCGTTTCTGGTTCGATCCGGGGCATTTAAAGGTCTTTGCCGGTCTTGCGCCCCTGGGCCTGCTGATCAGGGGTACCGGCGGACCCGTTCCACCGATTTCGCCTATCGTAGAAAAACTCGCCGAAAGCGGAATCCATCAGATAGCGTGGGACCAGGCGCGGCCTATGGGACCCATCGAAGATGCCGTTGAAGAACTCGACCGCGTGGTCGCTTTTTGCCGGAGAGAGTTTCCCGGCGCACCGATCGCACTTATCGGGCACAGCCGGGGCGGGCTCGTGGCCCGGCTGTGGCTTCGGCACGCCGGGCCGGGCGCCGCCTCCGCCCTGATTACCCTGGCAAGCCCGCACGAAGGGAGTACCCTGGCGCGCTGGGCCGACGTGTTCAGACCCATCGGAAAAAACCTCGAACGGCGTTTTCCGCGGAAAACCTACGGCGGTCTCCCGGAAACGGCCCTTGGGCGGATCATTGATTTTCTCGGCAGTACCGGTGTGGAAGAACTGGTGCCGGACGGGCCTGTGGCCGCCGCCCTTGCGGACCGACCGGCGCCCGTTACCGTTTCGGCCTCCTTTGGGGGGTCCGATCCTCTCCTTTTCGGCGCGGGGCAGGGAAGGGGCCGGGGGCGGTGGGGCATACCGTCGTCGCTCAGGGGCCTTGTTCCCGACACATGGTGGCCCGACGAGTGGACCGACGGACAGGGTGACGGCCTCGTTACAGTAAAAAGTTCCGTCCTGCCCGGCGGACGATACCACCGGACAACCGGGTGCAATCATGTTACAATTGCGTTTGTTGAGTCGGTGGCCGAAGATGTGCGCCGGCTCCTTGTTTCCATGTAAACTGCACGATGAAAATCACAAACAGACTCACCGTCGTTGCCTGGGCGGGCGTTGCCGTGGTCGCCGCCGTTGCGGCCACGGCCAGCATAGCTCTCCTGCTGTTTTCCTCGAGCATGACCGACGCGACCAACCACGCCCTGCGTATTTCTCTTTTAAGCGGTGTTCAGAGCAGGCTTGTGGATTTGGAAATCGCGCTGGAATCCCGTCTGCAAGACCGTGCCGGCGCAGCGGCGCTCGACCCCGCCGATGCCCTTAAAGAGACTCTTGCATTTCTTTCCCGGGCAAGTATCTCTATTGACGGGACCCCACCAAAGGTTATTGCGTCGGTGCACGGGGTTCTGCGGGGGCTGGACGCCGAGCGTGCCGTTTCGCCGGATCCCGGAGACGATCTGCGGACGCTGGAACGGATCAAGCCCCTGCTTTTCGAACTCTCGCGGGTCGAGCGGGAAGAGTTGCGGTTATTCGATTCGGCCCGGCGGGACGGCGCACGGATTCAAAATGTGGCGTTCGGTATCTTTCTCGTGGCAATACTCACGGCGGTCGCGGGCGCCGTCTATATTTTGCGCAGTTATTCGCTGGCCATCGTGCGGCCCATTGTATGCATCAGTCGTTCGGCGACCCGTATGGCCGAGGGGGATCTCAGCGCCGAGTGCCCGGAGACCGGGCCGAAAGAGTTGGCGCAACTCGCCGGGAGTCTCAACAACATGGCCCGCTCCCTACGGGTCAAGATCGGACAATTGCGGGATACGGTGGTGAAGGAACAGAGGGTCGTACGGCAGTTGGCCGTCCTGAACGATATCAGCAGCCTGTTCTTTTCGGAACTCGATCTGAACCGCATCCTGGGCATCATCGTTCAGAGCGGGCGGGACCTGATCCGGGCCGAGTACGCCGTCGTCGTCCTCGTTGATCAACATCGCCGGGTAACCCATTTTCGGACCTCCATTCTCGACGAAGAAGACCCCCGGATCCTGAAAGAGCCCCGGGGGATCCTGAAGCGGGTCCTCGATGAGAAGATCCCCATCCGGATCAATAGCCCCCTCGAGCGCCCCGACGGGGTAGAATTTCCCGAGGGACACCCGGTGATCCGCAACCTCCTTGCGGTACCGATCATCGTGGATGGCCAGGTTATCGGCGAGTTCGTCCTCGGCAACCGGATCGGAGAGGAGGGGTTCAGCGAAGACGACGAAGACCAGGCCCTGCATTTTTCGTTTCAGGCCGCCCTGGGGATCGAAAAGGCCATGCTCCACCAGGAAGTCCTGCGCATGGCCCAGACCGACGGTCTTACGGGTCTTATGAATCACCGGACGTTCCAGGAGCGATTGGCCCAGGAAATTTCCCGGGCGCTACGCTACGATCGGCCTCTCACGCTCCTTCTGCTGGACATCGACCGGTTTAAACAATTTAACGACACTTTTGGACATCAGGCCGGCGACGAGATCCTGAAACGGCTCGGATGTATTCTGCTTGAATCCATCCGCACGATTGACGGGGCGGCCCGTTACGGAGGCGAAGAGTTTGCCCTGATTCTTTCGGAAACGGGTTTTGACGGCGGGCTCAAGAGCGCTCAGCGGATACTGCGGGAGGCGCGACGGGCGCGCCTTAACGACAACCATATGGAGGACCTGCCGATCAGCCGGAGCATTACGGTCAGCGTGGGTATGGCGGTCTTTCCGGAAGACGGCGAGACCCGGGAGGAACTCATCCGCGCCGCGGACACGGCTCTGTATTCGGCAAAACGCCGTGGCCGGAACAGGGTGGTCAGCTACCGGGAGATAACCGTTGAGCCCCCGATTCCATAACCGCTGCCCCGGGCCGGGGAGCGGGGACGCTGCCGGTACCGTACGGAAGGGGAGGACGCTGGGAGAGCACAGCAACAGGTTACGCACACGATGATTGCGAGGTGGGGATTATATGGAAAAAAACTGTTCGATCTGTCATGACACTGCCGAACTCGATTTATGGCGCCACCCGGGCACGGGCGAGGAACTTACCTTCTGCCGGTACTGCCGCGAGGCGATCGTCGGGGTCTGCCGCAGGTGTAACGAGGTTCTTGTGAAATTCGACCGTTTCGGTATGTACGAGGATGGTTCGTATATCTGTTCCCGGTGCGCCGAGGCAGAGGAAGACGGGCCGCAGGGTTAGGCGCAACGCGCTCCGTGTTAGAATGGTTCCCGGAAGATCGCCGAAGACGGTCGTTATCGTGGACGACGAAGCCTTTATCCTCATGATGCTTGACGAAAAACTCCGGTCTCGCGGCTACCGCACCATACTTCGAAAACGAGCCGACGATCTGCTGAAGGTTGTTGAGCAGGAGCGGCCGGATCTGATCATTCTCGATTGGATGATGCCGGGCATATCTGGTATTGAGGCGTTGAAACGCCTGCGGGATCATCCGATCGGCGCTACGGTCCCGGTTTTCATGCTTACCGCCCGGGGCCAGGGTACCGATGAGCAGGCGGGCTATTCCGCTGGAGTCACCCGCTACCTTACGAAACCTTTCAGCCCGAATCACGTGCTGCGGCTGGTGGAGGAGACCGTTGGGGACTGACGTGCGACTGAGTGCCGGGGAAGTCAAGGAAACGATCAAAGAGCTGTCCCACGTCTACGAAGAGCTTTCATTGCTGTATCGGGCGGCGGGCCAGTTTTCGGGTCTCGGTGTCAGCGAAGTATGCGGGGTCCTGCTTGACGAGGCCCTCGGTGTGGTTCCGTCTGTGGCCGGGGGTGTTTTCATTGCGGACGGGGAATCAGACCGTCTGGTTCCCCGGGCCGTTGCCGGCGCCTGGACGGATTCCGGCCCCGCACTTTCGGGACGGGACCCCCTGCTCAGGCAACTCCTCCAGGAAGGCCGTATCCTTGCGGTCTGTGACGTCAAGGGTTCCGAGTACGACGCATTGATACCCGGAGCCCGGGGCGTGCTGGTCGTACCCCTTCAAGGAAACGCGCGGGTGGTGGGGCTTCTTGTCCTCACCGAGAAGAGCGACGGGGGCGACTATTTTTCGAGCGAGACGAAACTTTTATCGGCCCTCGCATACCAGGCGGGCCTGTCCATCGAAAACGCCATACTGATGGAGGAAAACCGCTCGATTCTCCTCGGTTCGTTCCGGGTGCTGATAAAGACCCTGGAGGCCGCGTCGAAATGGACGGCGGGTCATTCGGAGCGGGTGGCGGGATATTGCCGGGAGGTAGCGGAGGCCTTGGGATTGAGCCGGGATTTTACGGATCAGCTCCAGATCTGTGCAACCCTGCACGACCTGGGAAAAGTGGCCCTGCCGGCGGGTATTCTCGACGGCCCCGACCGCCTGACCTCGATTCAGAGAAAACTGGTGGACGATCACCCCATCCGCGGTGCGGCGATTCTCGAGGAAATCGGGCCGCTGGCCGCGGTTGTGGCGGGCATTCGCCACCACCACGAACGGTGGGACGGCAAGGGCTACCCCGACGGGCTCGCGGGCGAAGACATCCCCCTGATGGCCCGGGTCGTCGGTGTCGCGGATGCCTTTGATGCAATGACGCAGGATCGGCCGTACAAACGCAGGATGAGCGCCGAGGCGGCGGTGGAAGAACTGTATTGTGAAGCGGGAATCCAATTCGATCCGGAGATCGTTGCGGTTTTTACCGCCCGATACCGTCGGAAAGGCCGTGTGTCTTCCGAATCGAAGAAAATCGGGCGCCGGGTGACAAAATGATTAAACGAAAGACCATCGACGAGTCGGAAAAAAAGCGGCTTATTGATACGAGTTTTACGGTGGACGAGTATTATCTCGGTGCGTTGGACCGTCTGCGGGAAGACTTCGAGAGCCGGGGCGTAGACATCACCTCCGCCGACGGCCGCCGGGCCTTCGTCAAAGCCGTCCGGGAACTCAACAGCCGGTTCGTCTAGCCCGGGTTTCCCGCGGTGTTTTGTTGCGGGGGGCCGGAAAGGGGCATGACTATGCAGAGCGAAACGCATTCCCCGAAGCTTGCTGCGCTAAGTTCATCAGCGGGCTGCCGTAGGGATACAGGGTAACGGCAAGGCTCACGCGATAGACGCGGACCGTTTCACGTATAATAGGGCCGCGAAAAAGCCGGGTCAAAGCTTTGCCCGTACCTTTACGGCGTATCGTCGAGAAAACTCGATCCGGGAGGGTTGAGAACGCTTTCGACATAACGCGCGCGGGTCTCCAAGGTCGCCTTGGGGCAGATCGCATGGGATATGGACCAGATTACCGTCAGCAGACTTCTTGTTCGCTTTATGGAGGCCCTCGGAATCCGGGACGCCTTCGGTATTCCCGGCGCACATATTCTTCCCCTCTACGACGCACTACGGGACAGCTCGGTTCGGCCGGTTCTCACGAAACACGAACAGGGCGCCGCTTTTATGGCGGGTGGAGCCGCGCGGGCGGCAGGCGGGGTGAGTGCGTGTGTGGCGACCGCGGGACCGGGGGCTACGAATCTGGCGACGGGATTGGCAAACGCCTACGCCGACCGTCTGCCGGTTTTGGCCCTGACGGGCGAAACACCGACCTACTCCTTTGGCCGGGGAGCGCTCCAGGAAAGTTCGGGACAGGGAAACGCGATTGATCAGACGGCCCTGTTTGCGGGGATAACCCGATATAACCGTATCGTCGAACGAACGGATTATCTTCTGCAGGTGCTTGCGGAGGCCGCATTGAGGCTCCTGTCGCCCGTAAAACCCGGCCCGGTCCTGTTGAGTGTGCCGTATAACATTGCCCGGGAGACCGTGTCTGCGTCTTTACTGGGGATTTTGCCTGATATTACCCGGAGGTCTCCCGTCCCGCGGCCCGCGCCGGAAGACCTGGACATGGCCGCCGAGGCCGTCTTGCGTGCACGACGGCCCGTGGTCGTGGCGGGCCACGGAGCGGCAGGGTCGACGGATATGCTCGAAAAATTTTCGAAACGGCTCGCCGCGCCTGTTGCGACAACGCTTAAGGCCAAAGGCATTATTCCCGAAACGGGCCCCTTGGCCCTGGGGACCCTGGGGATAACGAGCGGCGAACTGGCCCGCCGGTATATCGGGGAACGGGCGGATCTCGTGATTCTCCTCGGGGCGTCATTCGGCGAACGCACCAGTTATAACTGGAATGAAGATCTGCTCCGGGGCAAATCGCTTATACGGGTCGACCGGGACGAACACCGCCTTTTCCGGGCCCACCGGGCCGACCTGACCGTACGGGGTGATTCGGGGTTGGTCCTGAAAGGTCTCCTCGATCGAATTCCGGACGACTGCGGGGCCGTTGAGGACGGGCAGTTGGAGGAGTACCGGCGTCGTTTCGGCGACCGGGGGCTTGACGGGGGCGATTTCGGTCTCGTGCGGGAGGTCCTCGAACGGGCGGCGGCGGCCTGGCCTACGGGGACCCTCGTGTTCGACGACAACATCCTTTACATCCAGAATTTTCTCGATCTCGACGGCGCGGTCCGTTATTTCCCCAATTCGGGGATTTCTTCGCTGGGTCATGCGGTCCCGGCGGGTATCGGTGCGGCGGCGGCCACGGGGCGTCCCACGGTCGCGTTTCTCGGGGACGGCGGATTTCAGATGTGCGGGATGGAACTCATGACCGCCGTTAACCACGATTTTTCACTTAACGTTATTCTGCTCAACAACTCGACCCTGGGGCTTGTGCGGAAAAACCAGCATTATAACTACGGCGGCCGCTTTGTGGCCTGTGATTTTAAAAACCCGGACTACGAACTCCTGGCCCGCTCCTTTGGTATTGAATACCACTCAATACGCCAAAAGGAAGATTGCGCACTCCTCGAGACCATCAACTGGGGACGGGGGGTGCGGATTCTGGACGTCCATCTGGGCCGGGACGAATTCCCGTCCTATTCCTCCGCCCGGTGAACATTTCCCGGGGACGGATCCGGGCACCCGCGTTCGGCGGAAGGGAGAAGATGGCTGCCCGCACCCTTCATGCCGTGTTGCGGTTTTTTTGAGGCCGCCGGACCCGTATTTTATGCAACTGTAAGGTTTATTCCTTGTCACCTGAAAATCCATTAGTGCAGGCGGAACGTCTCGAACGGACTCTGGGCGCGGGCGGGTACCGTTCCGCCGACCTGGACCGGCTCGCCGTCCTGTACCGGGAATCGGCCGGGCCATGCAGTGGCGACCGGATCCACAGCTTTGTCGTGGTTATCCCTGTTGCGGAACGCCCGGCCATGTTGCGCCGTTGTCTTGAAGGGCTCCTGGAAGAGGTGCTCCTGTTCAATTATCCGGGGCGCGGGGCGGGAGGGCCTTCGGTAAGCGCGGTCATTGTGGACGACGGCCGGCCGGGGGCCGGAAGCCACGATGCCCGGAGGCTCGCGGACGAGGTCTCGGCGCGGGGCCTCCCGGCGGTCTATTGGGGACTCGCCGAGCAGGAACGGATCGTGGGTCGAATTCCTCCGCTGCTCCGCCGTGAGTTGTCCGCCGTGGGCCGGGCCGGCCGGGGGCCGGTTGGTCCGCGAAAGGGGGCGGCCGTCACCAGGAACATAGCGGGCATGGCCCTTCGAGCCCTCGTTGAAGATCCAAAATGCCTGTTCTGGTACGTCGACAGCGATGAGACGTGGCGTGTACGGGTCGAGCGGCCTGCCGGTCCCGCGGACGTTCGGGCGTTCAGCTATTTTCACGGCCTCGACCGGGCGTTCCGGTCCGGAACCGTCGATATGGTCACCGGGCACGTGGTTGGGGACCCCCCCGTTTCTCCGGCCGTGATGATCGGCCGTTTTCTGGAAGACGTGGTGGGTTTTCTCCGGACGATAGGCCCCCTTGACCCGGACGGGCCCTGTCCGTTTCATGCCCGCGGTCCGGAAGCGGCGAAACGGGCGGCCGGGGGCCACACGGCTTCGTACCACGATTTTGCCGAAATCTTCGGCTACCCCGTCCCCGGGGTCCCAGCCGGATATCACTGCCCGATAACGGCCGACCATACCGCCGGGGAGGCCGAGGACGATTTTTTGGGTACCCTGAACGGATTTTTTTCGGGCCACCACCCAACCCGCTCGACCGCCCTTGACCCGGCCCTCCCTCCGGGGTTCTCAGAACCGGCCCGAACGGTCTATACGGGAAACTACGTGGTGGGTGAACGGGCCCGGAGTGCATGGATACCGTTTGCCGGACTGGGTTTTCGGATGGCGGGGCCGGCCTTCGGCCGTATTATGCGAGCCCGTTACGGCCCTCGATTCGCGAAGGTGAATCTGCCGCTTCTCCATATGCGGACGATTGCCGGTTCCGACAGGGGCGAATACAGACCGGGCGCCATTGTCGATGGGGAGGCGCCGCCGGACCTGAGCGGTGAGTTCCGACGGCAGTTCTGGGGTGATGTGCTGCTCTTCGGTATCGACCAACTCTGTGCCGAGGGATTTCCTGATCAGGAGATACCGTATGCGACAATCATCTCGGTACTTGAGCAGTGGCACGAAACGATCCGGAGTCACTATAAGGAACGGACGGCCCGGGTCGACCGCACCCTGGCATTTCTGGAACAGGCGGTCGGAGAGTACATGGGTGACCGTTACCGTCGCCCGCAGGAAACCGGGACGGCCCTCCGGCGTTTCACAGATGGTGTAAGGAGGAATTTCGCCTCCACGGCGCCTATCGTACGGGAGTTGATGGACCGGGATCGGACGTCCGCACGTCTGGCCGAGATAGCGGCGGCACTATCGGATCTGCCCCGGCAGGAGGCGCTCTGGCAGGAGGCATCCGAATGCGTCCGGGGTCGCCGACCGGAAATTTCAAGCCCTTTTCCCTGACCGCGGCCGCGGCGCCATTGACAGAAAAACCATTTTCGTGTAACGTGCGAGTGAATAAAAGGGCATGTGAAAGGAGTTTTTTTTAAGCCGTGGAACGAGTTCTGGTAATAGATGACGACCCGAGTGTCGGCGAAGAGATAGCACAGATTCTCGGCGGCGAAGGGTTTCGCGTAGAAACCGCATTGAGCGGCAAAGAGGGGTTGGAAGCGGCCCGGGCCGAGGCGCCGTCGCTGTTTCTCATCGATCTGGTTATGCCGGGAACAAGCGGGTTTCAGGTATGTAAAACCATTCAGGGTGATCCGGAGTTACAGGGTTCCCCCATTATCATGCTGACGCTTCGCGAAGGATCCTTCGATCCCCGCTACACGAAACTGTTCGGAGTCGTTGACTTTCTCAAAAAGCCCCTGGACCCGAAGCTATTGGTCGAAAAAGTCTGGTCTGCGCTCGGTTCGTCGGCCGTGGATACGGCCGATGTGGAGATTGCCGACGCCGAAGGATCCGGCATGGCCGTTGAAGTGCCCGGGGAATCCGCTGAGGAAGATACCGCGGGAGCAGTGGAGGCGGAAGGGGCTATGTTCTCCGCGGCAGACGATGTCGACGGCGTCTCCCTGGCGCCCGAGGATACCGTGGAAGACGCCTTTCGCTCGCCGATACGTTTCGACGAAGTGGAAGTGGTCAAAGGCGACGAGACGGCGGTCGAGGAGTTCGCCCCACCGGCTGAAGCCGCCGGGACGCTGGACCTGGAGGACCTCAAGCGGCAGATCGCCGAGACCGTATCCCGGGCGGTCGAGGACGCCTTGTCCCCGAGTCTCGGCCAGGGCGTGGAAGAGATGGTCGCCTCAGCCCTGACGACGGCGATCGATACGGACGAGATAACCAATCGCGTCGCCGGAGCGGTAACCGAGGCGATTGCACCCGAAACGAAATCCCTTGTCGAAGAATCCCTCGCCGGGGCTGGTGAATCCATTTCAGCGGCCGCGGATCGGGCCCTTGGGAGTTTCGTGGAAACCGACTTGCCCGGACGGCTCAACGGCGTGTTTTCAGACGATTTCCACGAAGCGGTTTCCGCAAAACTCGTGGAAAATCTCCGAGAATCCGTAGGGGAAATGACTCGGGAGGTGGTCGAAAGGGAGGTAACCGCGGCCGTCGCCCGTTTACGCGATGACGTTCTGCCCGGTCTTCTGGAAGAACAAACGCGCGGAGCGCTGGAACGTTTTCGCGAGGAGGATCTTGCGGGGATTCAGCGGGAGGGAATCGAGGGTATTGCCCCGGAACTCGGGAGCGTCGTCGAGCGCTCGGTTTTTGAATCGGCGGAGAAATTTCTTTCGGGGCGCTTTGAAGAAATCGTCGCGGAGCGTATCGGTTCGGTAATGGGCGCCGTTCACGGAACAAGGGAAAAGAACGATATGGGTATCGAGGGGCGTTTCGATACCATCGGCCCGCGGGCCCTGCTGACCATGCTGGAAGCGGAGCAGGTTACCGGATGGCTCTCGGTGGTGGGCACCGACCATATCGTAGATATCCACCTGGACGGGGGTCGTATCCGGTTCGCCTCGTCCCTCGCCGCTCCGGATGACTGCCGGCTCGGCCGCATCCTGCTCGAGAAGGATTTCGTTGACGAAGCGAGTCTTATTTCCGCCCGCCAGGAAGGTCGGCGCACCGGCAGGAAACTCGGCGAAGTCCTGGTGGGCACCGATAAAATTTCCCGGGATCAACTCGGAGAGGCCCTCATGGACCAGACCCGCCGGCTCTGTCGTCTGGTACTCGATATGGGTTCCGGGAACTTTCTTTTCGCCTCCGGTTCCCTGGATGCGGAGACAATGGAACTGCCCTGTAATCTGGGGCTGGAAGACGTACTGAATACCTGATCCGCGGACCCGCGGGTTCGTAACGGTCTCCGGTATGGAACCCGTATTTCCCTCTGCGGCGCGTAGGTTTTTGTGACATGCGCGTCCTTCGCACGTAGAAGAACTACCCACGGCGATTTGCCCGCCGTTCCGTCTCGGGGAATATAACTATAAGATTTTCTTATGAGTTTTTTTGTTGACAAGGAAAAATGCCCTGTGATATTCTTCCGCAGTTTTTTCCCTAAAGTCACAAATACTAGGGGGGCGGTGCTGTGTTAGATTTTGATCCTGTATGGTTGCCAACGATGATCGCCAGCTTTCTGGTGTTCATGGTTCTGTTTAATGCGATCCTCATTAAACCTCTCCTGCGGGTTGTGACCGAGCGGGATGAAAAGATACGGTCGGCCTTGAAGCAGGCGGAGGAAGCGGAAGCGCGCCGCGCCGAGACCGTTGCGAAAGTGGAGGCCGAACTCCTCGCAGCGCGGAATGAAGCGCGGGCCGCCATCGAGACCGCGCGCCAGGCGGGTGCCGAGGAACAGCGGAAACTAATCGATGCGGCCCACAAACAGGCGGAAGCGGCGAGCAAGAAGGCCAAAGAGGAGATCGCGGTTGTTGTAAAGGCCGCCCAGGAAAAACTTCGGAGCGATGCCGAGTCCCTGGCCGGCGAGATCGTCGGTAAGCTCGTAGGGAGGGCCTGATGAAGTCATTTAATATGATTCCCCGTCTTGCGGTTCCGGCCTTTCTCTTCGCAGCCGGTTCGGCGTTTGCCAGTTCGGGCGGCGAAGTCGAAATGGTCCCCTTCTTCTCGTCGAATTTTCTTTGGGCCGTCATCAATTTTTCCATCCTTGCCGTTGTCCTCTATAAATTCGGAAAGAAACCGTTTCAGGATGCACTCAAGAGCCGCCAGGAGAACATAGAAAAGGCCCTCCGGGACGCGGAAGAGGCCAAAATCGCGGCCGAAAAAAGCCTTGCGGACGTCGAAGCCCGTCTCAGAGCCAAGGATGAGGAGATCAAGGCAATCGTGGAAGAGGCTAAGGAGGTCGCCGAGAAAGAACGGGAGAAGATGGTTGCCCTTGGCCGGGAGATGAGCGAACAGATCGCCGGCCAGACCCGTGATCGCCTGGACCACGAGCTTAAAAACGCACGGCAGACCCTCCAGGCGGAAGCGGTAATCCTGGCAATGGAAATTGCGGAGAAACGGATCCGGGAGGCTGTGGATCCGGAGACCCAGGCACGCCTGGTCGCCGAGTCCCTGGAAAAGATGGAGGGTATGAATTGAAAGGCAGACAGGACGCAAAACGGTTCGCGCGGGCGTTTGTCGGCAAGGTGCCCGACGGCGAAGAAAAGAACAGGCTCGGGGAACTGAAGGCGTTCGCCGGACTTTTCCGGGCCGAGAAACAGTTAAAGAGTCTCTTTCTCGGTCCCATGTTCAGCGACGATGAAAAGGCGTCTGCAATGAAAGCGGTGGTGGAGGCCGTCGGACTGACGCCGGAGACGGCGGCTTTTCTCGAGACCTTGCGGAGCCGGAACCGTCTGTTTCTCTTAAACGACGTGGCTGGTTACGCAGAGACCTTTCTTAACGAACGCATGAAGCTGGCGCGGGCCACTGTTACGGCGGCGGCTCAATTGCCGGCCGAGGCGATCGAGCGCCTCAGGGGCGTTCTCGCTAAATGGACGGGGAAGACCGTGTCCGTGGATGCACGGGTGGACGAAGACCTCCTCGGCGGACTGGTTGTCCGCGTGGGGAGCCAGGTGTTTGACGCCAGCATCAAGGGGCAGATGAATAAACTCCGAGAAGAGCTCGTAAAGGGGTGAGATAATGGAGATCAAGGCAGAGGAAATCAGCGCATTAATCAAACAGCAGATCGCCGACTTCGAGAAACGGGTGGATGTGAGCGAAGTCGGCTCCGTGCTGTCGGTTGGTGACGGTATCGCCAAGCTTTATGGCCTGGAGCAGGCCATGGCGGGTGAGTTGTTGCAATTCCCGAACGATATGTTCGGTATGGCGCTGAACCTGGAAGAGGAACAGGTCGGCGCGGTGCTTTTCGGCGAAGACAGCCTGGTCAACGAGGGCGATATCGTCAAACGCACGGGCCGCGTCATGGACGTACCGGTGGGAGACGCCTTGGTGGGCCGGGTTGTAAACGCAATCGGGCTTCCCATCGACGGCAAGGGGCCCATCGATGCCAGCGAACGTCGGCTCGTGGATATCGTGGCCCCGGGTATTATCGACCGGCAACCCGTAAGCGAACCCATGCAGACGGGCCTTAAGGCCGTAGACGCCATGATCCCCATCGGCCGGGGCCAGCGGGAGCTGATCATCGGCGACCGGCAGACGGGAAAAACCGCTATCGGTGTTGACGCTATCATTAATCAGAAGGGCAAAGGCGTCATCTGTATTTACGTCGCCGTGGGGCAGAAACGGGCCAACGTGGCCCGGGTCGTGCAGACCCTGGAAGAAAACGGCGCCATGGAGCATACGATTGTCGTAAGCGCCAGCGCGTCGGAACCCGCACCGCTTCAGTACATCGCGCCCTTTGCGGGGTGTACCATGGGCGAGTACTACCGGGACAACGGCAAGCACGCCCTGATCATTTACGACGATCTCTCGAAACACGCGGTGGCCTATCGTCAGCTTTCCCTGCTTCTCCGGCGGCCGCCGGGTCGTGAGGCCTACCCCGGTGACGTGTTCTATCTCCACAGCCGGCTTCTTGAACGGGCCGCGAAACTCTCCGAGGCCCACGGCGGCGGATCACTTACGGCATTGCCGGTGATCGAGACCCAGGCGGGCGACGTGTCGGCCTATATTCCCACCAACGTGATTTCGATTACCGACGGGCAGATCTATCTGGAAGGCGACCTGTTCTACGCCGGTGTTCGACCGGCCGTGAACGTGGGTCTGTCGGTGAGTCGGGTGGGCGGCGCGGCCCAGACCAAAGCCATGAAATCCATCGCCGGTACCCTTCGGCTCGACCTGGCCCAGTACCGGGAACTTGCGGCCTTTGCCCAGTTCGGTTCGGATCTCGACAAGGCCACGATGGCCCAGCTGGAACGGGGCAAGCGAATGGTCGAACTCCTTAAACAGGGTCAGTACGTACCCATGGCGGTGGAAGAGCAGATTATCTCGATCTACGCGGCCACCCAGGGGTTTATGGACGACGTGGCGGTGGAGAACATCCAGCGTTTTGAGACCGAGCTTCAAGCCTTTTTTGCGGAACGGAAAGACGATCTGAAGAAAGAGTTGGCCGATAAACTCGTTCTCGACGACGATCTCAAGGGCAAGCTGAATTCCGCGATTGAAGAATTCAAGAAAGGGTTTACGGCCTGATGCCGAATCTCAGGGACATACAGCGGCGGATTAACTCGGTAAAGAGTACCCGCCAGATCACCAAGGCCATGAAGATGGTCGCCGCGGCGAAACTCCGCCGGGCCCAGGAAAAGGTGATCGCGGCGCGCCCGTATGCCGGCAAGATGACCGAACTTCTCGGCCGGCTGGCTCAAGGTATGGGTTCCGAGGATCATCCCCTTTTCGACGTACGCCCCGACCAAAACGTGGGGATACTGGTACTTTCCAGTGATCGGGGCCTCTGCGGTGCGTACAACACGAACGTTTTCAAACATGTGGAGCAGCGGATCGCTGAGCTTGAGGGCGACGGGCGTACGCTGTTTTTCTGGACGGTAGGCAAAAAGGCCCTGAGTTATTTCAAGAGAAGGGGCGTGGACATCCGGAATTCCTGGCTCGGCCTCTCGGGCGGGAAGGTGGATTATTCGTCTGCCGCGGTTATCGGCAAGGAACTCGTTGATCAGTTTAACGCTGAAGAGATCGACAAGGTCCTGATCATAGGCAATACCTTCCGGTCCGTTTTGGTGCAGACCGTGGAAGAGACCACGCTACTGCCCATCGAACCGCCGGGCGCAGAAGGCGAGGACACCGAAGTCGGCGGGGACATGATCTTCGAACCGTCGGAAAAGGAGATCCTCGGTGATCTTCTGCCCAGATATGTTGAGACACTCATCTTCAAAGCGCTCCTGGAAAACCAGGCCGCGGAAGAGGCGGCCCGCATGGCGGCGATGGAAAACGCCACGAAGAGCGCTTCGGAAATGATCGAGAGCCTCACGCTCCAGTTCAACAAGGCGCGGCAGGCGAGTATTACCGCCGAGCTGATGGATATTATCGGCGGCGCGGAGGCCGTGAAATGATAAAGGTTAACGAAGAACGAACGATCCCGGAACGGGTTTAAGGGGGTTTACAGATGTCTAAGGTAGGAAAAATCGCACAGGTGATCGGACCTGTGGTGGACGTCGAATTCGAAGGGGAACTGCCGCCGATCCTGAACGCCCTCAAGGTGGAACAGGAAGCTCGCGAAGGCGCGCCTGCGCTTAAGGTGATCCTCGAGGTTGCACAGCACTTAGGGGAGAGTGTGGTACGGACCATTGCCATGCATTCAACGGACGGTCTGGTCCGCGGGATGGAAGCCGTGGACACGGGTCAGCCTATCGCGGTTCCGGTCGGGAAGGAGACCCTGGGCCGGATTATGAACGTCGTCGGCGACCCGTACGACGGCGGCGACCCCATCCCCTCCGCCGAACGATGGCCGATTCACCGGCCGGCCCCGGAGTTCGTGGATCAGAACCCGACGACCCAGGTGTTCGAGACCGGTGTGAAGGTACTCGATCTTCTCTGTCCCTTTATGCGGGGCGGCAAGGTCGGTATGTTCGGCGGCGCCGGTGTGGGCAAGACGGTGCTCATCATGGAGATGATTCATAACATCGCCAAACAGCACGGCGGCTACTCGGTGTTCGCCGGTGTGGGTGAGCGGACCCGTGAAGGTAACGATCTGTATCTGGAAATGAAGGAGTCGGGCGTTATCGAAAAAGCCGCCCTTATTTACGGACAGATGAACGAGCCCCCGGGCGCCCGGAGCCGGGTAGCCCTTTCGGCACTCACCTGCGCCGAATATTTCCGCGAGGAAGGCCTCGACGTTCTGCTCTTTATCGATAACATTTTCCGGTTTACTCTGGCCGGCGCCGAGGTATCAGCCCTTCTCGGACGCATGCCCTCGGCTGTGGGATACCAGCCCACGCTGGGCACGGATATGGGGGGACTCCAGGAACGTATCACCACAACGACGAAAGGTTCGATCACGTCCATGCAGGCGATTTACGTCCCTGCCGACGACTTGACCGACCCGGCGGTGGCGACGGCCTTTACCCATCTGGACGCAACGGTGGTGCTTTCACGGCAGATTGCGGAACTCGGTATCTACCCCGCCGTGGATCCCCTGGATTCCACGAGCCGTATTCTCGATCCCCAGGTAATCGGTGACGAACACTATGCGGTTGCGCGCGGGGTCCAGCAGGTGCTTCAGCGGTACAAAGACCTGCAGGATATCATCGCAATTCTCGGTATGGAAGAGCTTTCGGAAGACGACAAGCTTATCGTGGCCCGTGCCCGTAAGATCCAGCGGTTCCTTTCCCAGCCCTTTAACGTCGCCGAGACGTTTACCGGCACACCGGGAAAATATGTGAAGGTTGAAGACACGATCAAGGGCTTCAAGCAGATCGTCGAAGGACAGCACGACGATATCCCCGAGCAGGCCTTCTATATGCTGGGTACGATCGACGAAGTTCTTGAGCGGGCCGAAAAGATGAAGGCGGCCGCCTAAGGGCCGCGGACCGGGACCCGGAAGGGGAGAGATACCGTGAGTGAGCAGATAAAACTCGATGTGGTAAGCCCGTCCCGGCAGGTCTTCTCCGGCGACGTGCGGGAGATGGTGGCACCCGGACTCGAAGGGGAATTCGGGGTTTTGCCGGGACACGCCGACGCACTTATTCAGTTACAGATAGGCCCCCTCCGTTATCGGGAAGAAACGGGGGGCGAAAAGATCCTCTTCGTAAATCAAGGGTACGCGGAAATCGCGGCCGAGGGTATCACCATCCTCGCGGAGAGCGCGGAAGCGGCGGAGGATATAGACGTTGCCAGGGCGATGGAGGCTCGAAAACGGGCGGAAGAGCGCCTCAAACTCAGCGCGGAGGAAATCGATTTTCGCCGGGCGGAATTGGCCCTTAAGCGTGCGCTCATTCGGATTCAGGTCGCGGAGAAACAACAGGCCCGCTAAGGGTACGACAGTACTCGGGAACGTGATGTCAAGCGGCCGGGGTTTCCGCCCCGGCCGCTTGCTTTTCAAGGTGGTAATCTGCGCCGGATGTATGGACTGATCGACCAGACGACCGATAGACTGACGAGACCGTCAAAGCCATGAAACCCTCCGCTGTTTTTTTCGACCTCGATGGCACCCTCGTCGACTCGCGACAGGACCTGGCCCGGGCCCTTAACAGTTCGCTCGAGTTTTACGGTGCGCCCGCGCTTACGGTCGATGTGGTTACCGACCTTATCGGCGAAGGCGCGTTCAGGCTCGTGGAAAAGGCCCTTCCCGCCGGGTTTGCGTATACGGTCGAGCAGGTCCTCGAGCGCTTTCTGAAGGAATATGAGCGGAATCTGGTAATCGACACGGTTCCCTACCCCGGCATCCCCCGGGTCCTGGAGAAGCTGTCGGCAGACTGCCCTCTGGCGGTGGTTACCAATAAACGGGAAGACCTCTCGGAAGAAGTCCTGGAAAAACTCGGCCTCCGGCGTTTTATGTCACTGGTCGTCGGACCGGATACGGCGGGAGAGCGTAAACCCTCCCCGGCTCCTTTGCGTTACGCCCTCGACGGATTAGGAATCGGCGAACCCGCACGGGTGTTGATGGTGGGCGACAGTTCGTTCGACGTTATTGCCGGTGCCGCCGCCGGTGTCGGTACCGTTGCGGTGACCTGGGGCTATCGCCCCCGGGAAGAGCTTACAGGCGCGGATTATATTATCGATCGTCCGGACGAACTCCTCGGTCTTTTCGGCCGATCCGGCGGGTGAACACGGCCGGGCCGTCGGGCCGGGTCTAGAAAAAGGTCGGGTTACACAGAAAATCCTGGTCAAAGTCGGGAATCGGCGCGGAAGTCCAGCCGAAACCGTCGGTACTCGTGTAGAGAACCCGATCGTCGTTATCCCAGAAAAAATAGACCAGTACAATACCGTTCGGGTTTATTACCTGCCCGGTTGCATAGGCGAACGTGTCGTCGCACGTAACCTGGAGGTGGTTTACCCCGTCCCAGTCCCCTGCCGAAAACACCCTGCTCCGTGTTTCGGAAAGGGGTGTGCCCCCGTAACCCGTCCATTGAATAATTGCCCCCTCCGTCAGGGCAGGCGCCATAACTCCCAATACCAGGATCCCCGCGAGTACTGCCTTTGCTCGGTTAAACATATTCGTCCTCCATGAGAGAAGATAGCCCCTGATCACTTGTATTGTAAACCGGGCTGCGGTCGTGAAAACAAGATTAGCAGCGAAAGTGTGATTTTTCAAAACCATTCCCCAGTTTAAGGGGGTAGTTTTTCAAAACTA